>CAZDKZ010000083.1:3218-9888 GCA_964506215.1 uncultured Holophagae bacterium | reverse complement strand
TCAGTCTTCTGTATAAACATACACCGTCAGGTTGTGTCTGGTTTGTTCGTGGTATAGTGAAAACAAATCATTGATATGGAGGCGAAATGTCAGATTTGAAGAAGCGCTTTGAAGATGCGGGTGAACGGGTGCAACAGTTGCCGAAGCGACCGGACAACGATACCCTGTTGGAACTGTACGCCTTGTTCAAGCAGGCTACCGAAGGGGATGTGACCGGTGACAGACCGGGCGGTTTTGACCTGGTGGGAGCAGCCAAGTATGACGCCAGAAAGGCCAAGTCCGGCATGACCGCTGAAGCTGCGATGCAGGCCTATATCACACTGGTCGATAAACTGGCGTCAGCTGCTGGTTAATCACCCTGCCGGTTGTACGCTTCCTCAAACACCCGGTCATGCTCATACCGGGTGGGTGTGGGTTTCAATTCGTCCGGCCATCCCACGGCAACAAGTGCAATCGGGATGATGGTGGATGGCAGCACCAGTTCTCTTGCGATATCCGTCATCCGTTCCGCCCGTGGATAAACCCCGAGCCAGCAGGTGCCCAGATCCTGGTCGTGAGCGGCCAGCATCAGGTTCTGGACGGCGGCTGCGCAGTTGATTGCCAGGTATCCATCATGGGGTTCCCGTTCCCGGTCACCGCACACCGCAATGGCCAATGGTGCGCTTTTCAACATTCCCGCATAGGGATGGATCTGTGCAAGACGATCCAGTTTTTCCCGTTTCCGGATCGTAACAAAGGTCCAGGCCCGCGTATTACGGGCGCTGGGCGCAAACATGGCAGCTTCCAGTAAAATACGGATCGTTTCTTCCGGGACCGGGTCGGAACGGAATGCACGGATGCTGCGCCTGGTCAGAATTGCCTGCAATGTTTCCATTTGTATCCTCCCCACTGGTCCTGAAATGAAAAAGGCGGGGTCTCAAGACCCCGCCATCAGTATACACGATTTCAGATCAACTATTCCGCAAGCCACAGACCATGGAGATTGCAGTATTCCCGTGCGCAGACTTCCTTTGCTTCGGCAACACAGAAGAACGCTTCCGGCTTGTCTCCGGGATTCAGGAACTGCTTGTAGGAAATACCGTCTGCAATCAGTTCAATCCACTGGATCCAGTGTTCATCAACCATTGGATGCAGGGTCGATCCAACCGTTACCTTGTAGCCGCCATCGACTTTCTCAATTACCGGTACGTGCTTTTCTGTGGCAGAATCGGCTGTTTTTTCTTCCAGTTTGGTCATATTCTGACCGCAGCATACCAGCGTACCGGCTCCGGCATCCAGTACTTCCACGATGTTTCCACACAGTTCACACTTGTATACTTCCAGACGTTTGGCCATGGTTACCTCCATTCGGGTTTATTCAGATTATAACGTTGACCACCTCCTGTGCAAAGGGGTCAGTCGGATTTGTTCCCGGTTCAATATGCTTCTTCATCGTGTATGACAGCGTCCGTTACCGGATGGCGGAAGATCCTGTATACCGCAACCTGGTAGATAATAACCAGCGGGACGAAAATCAGGACAACGATCAGCATGATCTTCAGGGTCAGCTGCGAAGAAGATGCATTCCAGATTGTCAGGCTGGCTGCAGGATCAATCGATGACGGATACATGTTGGGATACAGTCCGATAATACCAAAGAAGGTTGCGCTCACAATAAACAGGCAGGAAGCAAACCATGCTTTCCACCAGTCGGCCCTGGCAATGAACCACCGGACCAGCAATAACGCAACCACAGCCAGAACCGGAACAATGAACAGGACCGGGTGTTCCAGGTAATTGTTATACAAAGGTGTTGCATAAGCACTGTATCCCAGGAAAACGACGGACATGACCAGCGTCATGATCCATCGGATTCCAATACATTTTTCCGCCCGATCGGACGTAGGTCCTTCTGTTTTGATGATGGCCCAGAGGGTGCCGTGCATCAGAAAGAAGAACAGGAAGAACAGGCCGCCGGCCAGGCCGTACAGGTTCAGCAACGTGAACAGGTTTCCGTGGAACATGCCCTGGGCATCAAAGGGAATACCTTTGAAAATGTTTGCAAAGGCGACACCCAGGAGCAGTGCAGGCAGAAAGCTGCCGATGACCATGCAGGTGTCCCACACACGCCGCCATGCCGGACTTTCAACTTTGCTGCGGAATTCAAAGGACACGCCGCGAAGGATCAATGCGAACAACAGCAGGAGCAGCGGGGTGTACAGGGTACTGAACATCACAGCATAGGTTTTCGGGAATGCGGCAAAGGTGGCGCCCCCGGCCGTGATCAGCCAGACTTCATTTCCGTCCCAGAATGGCCCCATGGCATTGAAGACAATCCGTCGTTCGGTATCATTCCGTGCGTACAGGGGCAGCTGGGTGCCCAACCCCAGGTCAAACCCGTCCAACATGAAGTAGATTGCCCAGAGCAGGCCCCAGAGGATAAACCAGATGATATTCAACATGATGGTCTCCTTTATTCCGTTTCCGGCCCTTTGCGGGCAAACTTGGCCAGCAGGTAGAAATCAACCGCGCCAAGAAGCGAATAAATCAGGGTAAATGCGATAACGGAGGTGGCGACCTGTGTTGTGTTGATCGCTGTGGATACCGCGTCCGATGTCTTCATAATGCCATAAACGATCCAGGGTTGCCGACCCACTTCAGCCACTGTCCAGCCCAGCAACTGAGCCAGGTAGGGCAGGGGAATGACCCAGATCAGGAACCGGAGGAACCGGTCGCGCGATTCAATAGAGTCTTGCCAGCGCCAGGCGAAAAATGCCAGTAACAGGAACAGGAATCCCAGGCCCACCATGATGCGGAAGCTGAAGAATACCGGTAGCACTGGTGGCCGTTCATCCTTGGGAAATGCTTTCAATCCCTTCACTTCGGCATCCAGGGAATGATAGGCCAGTACACTGAGGAGATGGGGGATTTCCAGCAGTTCAATCCGGTTCCGTTCGTTGGCCGGGTCCGGCAGAATCGCCATGCCCAGGCCGGCCGGGTGGCTGGTTTCCCAGAGGGATTCCATGGCGGCCAGTTTTGCAGGCTGTACCCGGGCAACTTCCTCACCACTGAGATGGCCGGTAATCACGGTGAGCAGTGCGCAGATCATGGTGAATGTGGCTGCTACTTTGAAGGATTTCTTGAAGAAAGTGATCTCGTTCTTTTTCAGCAGGTGCCAGGCACTGATGCCCATGACAAAGAAGCCGGCCAATGTGTAGGCGGAAGGCAACTGGTGCAGGAATTTGAGAATGCCGTAGCCGTTGAATACAACGTCAGCAAAACTGGCCAGTTCCGCGCGGCCGTTGCGCATCACGTAGCCCACCGGATGCTGCATCCAGCCATTGGCCGTGAGAATCCAGAATGCGGAAATGTTGGACGAAATCGCAACGATCCAGATGGCTGTCAAATGGAGTTTCTTGTTGAGTTTTTCCCAGCCGAATACCCAGACGGCAATAAACGTGGATTCCAGGAAAAATGCCAGGGTGGCTTCAATTGCCAGCAGGGAACCGAAGATGTCACCGACAAATTCAGAATAGCGGGACCAGTTGGTGCCGAACTGAAATTCCAGTGTAATCCCCGTGACGATACCGACAGCAAAGTTGATCAGGAAAAGCTTTCCCCAGAACTTGGCCATCCGTTTGTAATCCTCATCGCCACGCCGGACATACAGGGTCTGCATGATTGCAATCAACAAGGACAGGCCCAATGTCAGTGGAACGAAAAGGAAATGAAAGTACGTTGCCACGGCAAACTGAAGCCGTGACAGCATCAGAACATCCATAGTCTCCCCCCTGAAAGATTTAAACTCAGCGTAAGTGAAATTGTAGCATAAGCTGCGCAAAATAAATTGTATTGATAATTATTACGAACAAAAAATCCGGATCAGGGTGTGTCCGGATTTTGGGTTAAATGGGTTGAACGGCACCATTTCTGTAGATGGACGTTTCCCGCTCATAGTTGGTCAGAATGCGATCCATGTTTGATTTATCTTCCGCCTTCAGTTGACGGCGTACGGTAGCGGGCACCCCAGCCACCAGGCTGTTCGGGGGGACCTGTTGCCCTTCACGGACCAGGGCTCCCGCCGCGACGATGGCGCCGGCCCCGATGGTGGCATTGTCCAGAATGGTGGCACCCATGCCGATCAGTACCCGGTTTTCAATCATGCATCCGTGGAGAACAGCACCATGTCCCACAATGACGTTTTCCCCGACGATGGTCGGATAGGTGCCACCGGTCACATGGATGGTGACATTATCCTGGATGGAGCTTCCCGCACCGATCCGGATGATGTCAATATCACCGCGAAGCACGGCGCCGAACCAGACAGACGCGCCGGCAGCGATTTCAACATCGCCGATGACGGCTGCGGTGGGTGCGACATAGGCGGTTTCATGCACTTTTGGAGTAACGTCCAGGTATTTGTATAGCATCGGTGATCTCCTTTTCGCGTTGAAGTTCATTATACGACAGGGGTTTTCATATTGACAGTGCAAGGGCGCGTGCTATAATACCTCTCTGTTGCTTGAGGGGGATTTTTGTGCGAATTGAGATAGCAAAAATTGAACACCAGACACTGGTCGGAAATTATGATCTCCAGTCGCGTTCTTGGGAAAGCGATGGGAATCGTTATGTGCTTCACGATTGCGCCGTGTCCTACCAGATTTATCGCATCAGCGAGACAGATTATCATCTGACGGAGCGATATGAAGGCAAACTTGATCTTTCCTGTACCGCCTGCTTACAGCCATTCCAAATGGACCTGGCCGAGGAGTTCAGCGTCTTGTTGACAACCCTCCCGCAGGGGCAGGAAGGTGGTGGTACAGAAGAAGGCCTTGGGGACGAAGCGGAACTGGTCGAAGGTGACCATATTGAGTTGGACCGGTATGTGGTGGATACGGTGCAGTTGAATCTGCCCATGTCCCATCTTTGTTCCCCGGACTGCAAGGGTATGTGTGCCACTTGTGGAGCAGACCTGAATGACGGTCCCTGCGACTGCAAAGTGGAACACAAAGACCCCAGATGGAATGCACTTGAATCACTTTTGGATAAGAAGGAGTAAGCCATGGCGAACCCGAAACGGAGACATTCGAAAACGCGTCGGGACAAGCGTCGGTCACACGACAGCATGAAGGTGCCGACGTTGACGATCTGTCCCAACTGTCAGGAAAAAAAGTTGCCCCACCGTGTCTGCCCCCATTGTGGACACTATAAGGGTGAACAGGTGATGGAAGCGAAAGAATTCTAATCCTGTATTTTTACTTTTCTTGATTTCGAACGGGGAGGCTTTGCCTCCTCTTTTTTTGTTTTGAGCTGTAGAGCTTCCCGTTTCCAGACGTTCAACAACAACAGGAAATGTCCATAGCTGAACGCCAGGGTGGCGGCCATCACAGCACCGGCGAGTAGAATCGTTTGTCTGCCCAGCATGCCGGCAGTCAATAATCCCAACGGAACTGCCAGCAGCAGGAACACGATACCGCTGAACGCAAGGAACCGCCGGATCTTCCGTTTGCCACCAAAGCCTCCCAGCAGGGTACGAATGCTGATCCCGGTGTTTTCATGCTGGAAATAGCGGATACGGGCCATGCATTTCGCCCACATGAAATAGAGCCAGCTGATGGCAACAAGGATCAGCCAGACCAGGTAGGACAGGACAAAGGGAATCTCGGTGATGCCGGTGTTCTTGAAGTGTGTGGTGATCGGGCGAAGGATCATGTACAACACAACGGTGACGAATAATGCCATGACCAGGTACACCGCGGTGGAAAGCAGATGAAACAGAACGTCCCGCCGGGTCACGGTTCGTTCCGACAGTGAGGCAAGTGCGGACAAGTGGATCGCAGACTGGACACCGTACATGATGAGGATGACCGGTCCCACGATCCGACTGATGTCCGGCCAGAGTGAGATAGCATAACCGAGACCCTTGGATTCAGGTGTGAAGTGTGAATCCGGCACCGCGAGGAAATAGGCAAGCAGCAGTAACGCAGCCTGAACCATATAGGACAGGGCAAAATGTTGCTTGAGTCTGAACCCATCAGTAGACATGGAATACCACCTCCAGCAGGATGAGAAAGAGCACGGTGGTGCCCAGTCTTCGTTGTTCATCGGGCCGTCGGTCGATTTTGTTGTTGGCCCGGTCCAGGTCAAGGGCGATTTGACGGTCCGGATCAATGTGAGCCAGCGCAATATCGGTTTCAGGGTCCGTTTCCAGTTCCACAATACGGACATCGTCCCGTGCATTGATCAACCCGTTGTGTACCTCGCCGTTTGTCAGTTCAATGCGCCAGGGGACATCCAGCGGCATCTGGCGTTTGGCAAAGATGATCCGGTGACGGATGCGCATGTCGACCTGCTGTTCTTCCAGGTAGCTGTCCTTGTCGGGCACATAGCCCTTGAAGGGGACAACAGGACTGGAATCAATGGATTGAATTGTTGCATCCGGAAAGGAGTTTTCATAAATGCAATCGCGGATCAACTGGTCAAACCGGTTATCCGTGAATGCGTTGAGATGCTGCACAAATGCTTCCCCGTCGGGGTGCCCGAAACGGAACCGATTCCAGTAATCCTGGAGAATCATGGTCAGTGTGTCCGTGCCGATCTGATTCTCAAGGGTTTTCAGCAAAAGGGTGATTTTGGAATACGCCGCCTCTGCATAGGCGTCCCGGTTGGGATACCGGTCGGAAGCCATGGC
>CAZDKZ010000083.1:0-3118 GCA_964506215.1 uncultured Holophagae bacterium | reverse complement strand
CGGATCTGATGTCTGCCGTTTTCGGTGATTGTCTCAATAGATTTGCCGGTTGAAATCAGTTGAAAGTCCTCGGGGATATCAAACGTAACGTCAAAGACGGCAAAAGGCGCGATGAATTCACCGTTGGGGCCGTACGGCGGGCAGACCCAGGTGCCGTCTTCCTTCAGGAGGCCAAGTTTGGGATACCATTGGGCGATCATGTGAAAACGATCCGCGTGACCACTGCGCATAACCAGTCGGGGAAGCCGGGTCTGGAAGCGGATTTCCAGTAGTATGGACTCTCTTGGTTTCAGTAGGAAAGGCAGCTGGACTGAGGCAATCGTTCCCTGGACCTTCAGTGTTGGCAGGACATCGTTGAAATTGGCCTGGATTTCCAGGATCCGGCAGTATCCGATCGTTTCCTGGTTCAGGGGAACCGACAGCATGTTGCGGAGTTGGGCAATCCCTTTTGACATGGCGGTCTGGTTGGACGAAAACGCATTGAGGTGCAGGTGGAACCAAAGTTCCTGGATGGGGACATCTGCATGGTTATAGAGATAAATCTCCTGTCGGCCGTTCAGAATGTGGCTGTCTGTGTCCAGTCTGACATCCATCTTGTATCCGACATTTCTTGGACTGAGGGCGGGAACCGACCATTGGTGGTCACGGTCCACGAATGGATTCTGGGCCATCAGGGGTTCGCTCACGCTCACCACGAGCAGGAAATACAACAGTGTAACCAAATTCCTAGTCAATTTGTCTCACCTTTCGGTCCTGATCGGTTACCGCAACAAGAGTTCGAACCAGATGGGGTGCGGTATCCGGCCGTCCTGACAGGTGACGCCAACCAGCACTGTCAGCGTCGGGACAGCAATCGGCAACTTCGGTTTGATCAGGGAATGTGTTGAACATGTTTTCATTATAGTATGCAACATATTGATCGCAATAAAAAAAGCCGGCATCAGCCGGCTTCTCTTTTTTGAATTGGTTGGTTGGATCAGAAGGTGCGTTTTTCCCGAATACGTGCTGCTTTCCCGATCTTTTCCCGGATGTAGTAGAGCTTTGCACGCCGGACGCGACCGCGGCGCACCACGTTGATCTTTTCGATGATCGGTGAGTGAAGCGGGAAAATCCGTTCCACGCCGACGCCTTCGGAAATCTTACGAACGGTGAACGTTTCGTGATTGGATCCGTTCTTTCTGCTGATTACCAGGCCCTGGAAAACCTGGATGCGCTGCTTGTTGCCTTCCCGGACCTTCACATGAACCTGTACGGTATCACCGGGCTGAAATTCAGGAATATCCTGGCGCAGCATGTTTTTTTCAAACTGTGTGATGATATCCATTTCCAAACTCCTTACATGGACGAAAATATTCGATCAATGGTTATGGTTGCGGCACTCCGTACGGACAGGTGGTTGTAATCGCCGATGCCGGTGATTGGCTTTAGAAATGCATCGCATTCCCGTACGGCTTCCTCGTGCAACCCTGAGCCGGTCCCGAAAACGAGCACAACGGGACTGCCAGCGCACAGCATTCTATCATAGACATCCGCATAATCAATGATTTTGTTGGAAATCTTCCGCGCTGCGGTACCGACGAGTGCAGGGGCGGTGCCGGTACGCTCTTCTTCCTGGTTTCGGACGGCTTCCAGGTTTTCGACAATGGAAACGATCTGCAGGGCTTCCATCCGATGGGGATTGTAACCTGCCCCATGTCCCGTGGTCCAGTGGTCAACAATGCGGGCCGCGTGGGCCTGCTGTGAGGGGATTTCCGTGACAACATAGAATGCTCCGATGCCAAAGGTACGACCCAGCCTGGCAATGTCGTGAACGTCCAGGTTGGTGACCGATGTGTGTCCGGCATTTCCATCCCGGGTCTTTACCAGGCTGTGCAATAACGCAATGGATATCAGAGGAGCTGTTTCAGTCCATTTCTTATTTCGATCAACCATTTTTTCTGCTCCGGTGTCAGGTCTGCAGTCTCCAGGAGGTCCGGCCGGCGGGTCAGGGTCTGGACCAGCTTCATCTTCTGCCGCCATTCGTGGATACGTTTGTGGTCACCGGACAACAGCACGTCCGGTACGGATTCGCCATCAAAACGGGCAGGGCGGGTATAGTGGGGATGGTCCAGCAGTCCATCATAGAATGAATCGTGTTCCACGGACGCTTTCTCTTTCACGACCCCTTCGCGCTGTCGGGCAACGGCATCCATGAATACGAGGGCCGCGGGTTCACCGCCGGACAGGACATAGTCACCGATGGAGATTTCTTCATCGACAAAATGGTCAATGATCCGTTGGTCAACACCTTCGTAGCGGCCGCATAGCAGCGTCACGCCATCCAGACTGCTCAACCGCATGACCTGTTCATGGTCCAGTTTTCTGCCTGCCGGTGACAGGTAAATAACGGGACCGGCATTCCGTTTTCCAGCCGTTTTGATGGCATGATACAGGGGTTGCGGTTTGAACACCATGCCGGCGCCTCCGCCGAATGGCTCGTCATCAACGGTACGATGGACATCATTGGTGAAGTCGCGGGGGTTAATCAGGTCCAGCTCCAGGAGTCCGGCAGCGACGGCACGTCCGAATACCCCTGTCCGGGCAAATGGTTCAAACAGTTCAGGCATGATGGTAATGACGGAGAATTGATAAGGCGTCAACGGTTACCTCTGGTTTATGTTTTCCAGGCCGTCCGGCATCCGGACCCGGACGGTCCGGGTTTCCCGGTTGACTTCATAGCAGATATCCGCTGCAAAGGGGATCAGGACTTCCCGGCTGCCGCTTACGACAACCAGGACATCACGGCCCGGGACCATCATCACGGACTGGACCGTGCCCACGGTGTTTCCCTGTTCATCCAGGACGACCATGTCTTCCAGTTCGTCATAGTAAAAGAAATCCTCGTCATCCGTGATCCGGTCTTCTTCGGGAATGACAATTTCCATCCCCCGCATCTGTTCCGCATCGTTCCGGGAATTGCAGTGTTGGAACTTGATGACCACCCGGTCCTTGTGGGGACGGACATGGTCAATGGGATATTCGGTGGGTGCTTCCCCGGGTTTTCGCAGCAGAAAAGTATCTTCGTCAAAAAAACGAGAGGGGAAGTCCGTGTCAATCGTAACGACGACTTCCCCTCGAA
>CAZDKZ010000082.1:8454-10073 GCA_964506215.1 uncultured Holophagae bacterium | reverse complement strand
CGTTTCGCGCACACCGCCACCATCAGCGTCCCGATCTTGTTGGCCGTGTCCCCGTTGGCCGCGATCCGGTCCGCGCCCACCACCACCGCGTCAATTTCGCCCCTGGCCATCAACAGCCCGGCGGTATTGTCGGTGATCACGCTGTGGGGGATCCCATCCTCGGCCAGTTCAAACGCGGTAATCCGGGCACCCTGGAGGTAGGGCCGGGTTTCATCGGCATACACATGTTTCAGTTTGCCGGCCCGGTGCAGCGAACGGATGACACCCAGTGCGGTGCCATAGCCGCCAGTGGCAAGGGCCCCGGCATTGCAATGGGTGAGCATGGTAACCGGCTGGTCAAACAGGGATGCCCCGTGAAATCCCATATCCCGGTTCATGGCAATGTCTTCGGCATGAATGCTGACCGCTTCCGCTTCCATGGCGTCCGCGGAACCGCCGGACTGCTGCCACATGCCCATCATCCGGTCAATGGCCCAGTGGAGGTTGACTGCGGTGGGACGGGCGGCGCCCAGCAGGGCGGCGGCTTCATCCATGTTGTCACCGGCAAACGCGGCCAGTGCCATGCCGTAGGCAGCGGTAATGCCGATGGCCGGCGCGCCCCGGACGATCATGTCCCGGATGGCTTCCGCGGATTGTTTTGCGGTTTCAATGGTGACCATAACCGTTTCGCCGGGCAACAGGCGCTGATCCAGCAGGATGAGCCGGTTTTCCCGCCACTTGATGTGTTCCATGAGACCTCCGGAGTGTTTTTCTCGTCTGTGCCATTATACGGGACACCGGTCCCTGTCCAAATATGTACCTGGATGATGGTGTACAGCTTGTGGAATTTCACGTGGTTGAATTTTATCCAGATATGCGTGAAACCGTTTACAGTGCTTGCGTTTCAGGGCTTTCCTGATGTAGGATGTTCCAAGCCATAGGGGGAAGCATGATTTCTGCCATCCATCCGGACAACCCGCAACGTGAACGAATTCAACAGGCCGTGGATATCCTGGAACGGGACGGCGTGATTGTATACCCCACCGACACGATTTATGGCATCGGCTGTTCCATCTATTCGAAGAAGGGGGTGGAACGGATTCGACGGATCAAGGGACGGGAAGCGTCCAAGGTATTCAGCATCCTCTGTGCCGATCTGAAAGACCTGTCCCGCTATGCACGAAATGTCAGTAACCCGGCATACAAGCTGATGCGCCGGATGTTCCCCGGCCCCTACACCGTTGTGCTGGAGGCATCCCGCGAAATTCCCCGGATCATGCATGGCAAGCGGAAAACCATCGGTATCCGGGTGGCGGACAACCGGATCTGCCAGGACATTGTGTCCACGTTGGGGCACCCCATTATCACCACCAGTGCCAACCGTTCGGGCGAAGAACCCGGTGTGGACCCCTACCTGATTGATGACAGCATCGGCACCCTGGTGGACATGGTGATTGACGGCGGTACCCTCTTCTCGGTACCCTCCACTATCGTGGACCTGTCCCAGGACCCGTTCGCTGTATTGCGTGCGGGAGACGATCCGGCCAATATCATCCAGGAAATAGAATCATGATCGACCTCTTTGCCCCCGGGCAGCTACCCGAATCCCTGCATGACGCATTGGAACGGGCCGGTTTGCG
>CAZDKZ010000082.1:0-8354 GCA_964506215.1 uncultured Holophagae bacterium | reverse complement strand
GGCGGTTTGAAACCGGAGGGGTGGATCCTGCTGTCCGGATCGGGCCAGATCAAGGCCCTGTCCCATTCCCTCCCGGTGATCAGCCGGGGACAGCATGTCCAGCTTTCACCGGGGTTGCCCATGCCGGCCTTTGAGGCGGCACAGCTGCAGGATGTCTGGTTCCAGGAAGGGGACGGGGATCGGCTGGTGTCCATTTCATTCCGGGACCGGTTCCCGGTGGTGACCCAGCGGCGGGATCGGAACCGGCGGTTTATCTCCGCGTTACCCGGGGTCATGTCTCTCCACGACCCGCACGCGGCGGGCCAGGGCATGCTGGATTTGCTGGTGGATTTCCTGGGTGACCGGCCGGTGGCGCTGTTGCTGGGAGAAGACATGGAAACCCGTTTTCTCCACGGGGTGACCGAGCACCGGGGTGCCCAGTTAACCGAACTTTTTTCCAGTTACAACGTCCGTAACCTGCTGCGCGAAGTGGGGGCACCACTGGGCGACGAAAGCCTGCTGCTGTTGCCAGGCGCGGCATTGCGACTGGGGTCCTTCCCGGTGGGGTCCACCGGTGAAGAGATGCCCAACCTGCTGGTATTGCTCATGCGGGACCCCGGTGATCAACCGGTGGGAGCAGTGATTGTGGAGTATGCCTCGGACCAGCTGCCCGATGCCGGTGTTGTCCAGTTGTTGGAAAATGCGGTCCGGTACCATGCGGTGGCGGTACGGTGGCACCAGGCGCTGGATCGGGCGGGTGAATCCATCCGAGCCATGGAGGCCCTGATTGACAATGATCCGGCCGGCATGCTGGTACTGGACGAAAAAGGACGGATCTGCAAGGTCAACCCGGCATTGCTGGAGCTCACCGGCTACCGGAGAGATGAAACCGTGGGCCGGACACTGAACCGGATCTTCATGCCGGAACAGGCCCGTCACATTCAGGATATGATCCGGAAAGCGGAAACCGGCAGCTTTGAAACGGAAATTGAACGGAAGGGTGCGGATCCCGGTCCGGTACGGGTACGGGTGTATCCCTACCGGCAACAGGACGTGTTCCGCCAGGTGATTCAACTGGAGGATCTGTCCGCCGATCGGGCGCTGCTTCAGAAAGAACTGGAAGTGGAACGGCTCCAGGCCGTTTTCAGTGCTGCCGTGGCTGTTCACGATAAGATCAACACGCCGCTGTCAATCATCCTTGCACACCTGGAGCGGCTGAAGTATAAATGGAATGCGGGGCTCACCTGGCCCGACCTGGAAAAATCACTGCTGGCCGTGGAGAAGCAGGTGGACCGGATAACCGACATCATTGAACGGATGCGGGACATGAAACGATACCGGGTTCGGGAATATGCCTTGCGCAATGTTACTGTTGTGGATCTGTCCGATAGTACTGACGGGGAAGAATCGGATGAATAACGGTGCTTCGTCCGGCCGGATCCACCTGACCGGAGGAAGCCGTTGAAGCAGACCACCCTGTTCTTGAAAGACAAGCAGACATTCCATGAATATGTGATCCTCGAATTCCTGTCTGAAGACAGGGAACTGGCGCGGGTGCGTCCCGGCCAGTTTTTCATGCTGGGCGCCAATACCCTGTTGAAAAAACCCATCAGCGTGCTGGACAGCGATCCGAAAAGCGGCTCCATAAGGTTCCTGGTGCGCCGGGTGGGGAAAGGCACTGCGTTTCACTATGACCTGGCTCCCGGTACCACCCTTGACGTGGTGGGTCCCGCTGGTAACACCTTTCCGGTTCCCGATGGCAAGGTGTTGATGGTGGGCGGGGGCAGCGGCATTCCACCCCTGTTCTTCCTGGCGAAGGAACTGGACAGGGAACAGTACATGGTGGTGTACGGCGGCCGGGACGATACCGAAATCGTGCCCCTGTTCGGCAAGTCCATGTCTCACCGGATTACCACCGATGACGGATCCCTGGGACTGAAAGGCACCGTGGTGGACGGTGTCCGGAAGGTGATGGCGGACAAGCCGGAATTTACGGATGCGGTAATTTATTCCTGCGGACCGGAAGCCATGGTGAACGCATTGTGTGCTGCGTTTCCGGGAAATCGGCACATGACTTCGCTGGAACGCTACATGGGTTGCGGCTATGGCGTCTGCCTGGGCTGTGTGGTCCAGACCGTGGATGGATACAAGCGGGTGTGCGTGGATGGTCCCGTCTTTGATGTGAAGGAGTTGAAGCTCAATGACTGATTTACGGATCGATCTGGGACGGGGACTGAAACTGCGGAACCCGGTAATGCTGGCCAGCGGAACGGCCGGTTTCGGCCTGGAGTTCCGGGATTTCTACGATATCAGTAAGCTGGGCGCGGTGGTGACCAAGGGCGTGTCCATTGATCCCATTGAAGGGAACCCCACGCCCCGGATCGTGGAAACCGCCGGCGGTATGATCAATTCCATCGGTCTGCAGAATGTGGGTGCCGCGGCATTTGCCCGGGATTTGATGCCGCAGATTCGAAAACTGGATACAGTATGCGTGGTCAACGTGTTTGGCTATTCCGAAGAGGGCTATACACAGGTGGTGGAATACCTGGAAGACGTGGACGGCATCCAGGGCTACGAGGTCAATATTTCCTGCCCAAACGTGAAGAAAGGTGGCATTCAATTCGGGACCAATCCGGACATGACCCGTCGGCTGGTAACGGAGCTGCGGAAACGGACCGACCGGCACCTGATGGTGAAACTGTCTCCCAATGTAACGGATATTACGGCCTTTGCGACCGGATGTGAAGACGCCGGTGCCGACTCCATTTCATTGATTAACACCCTGCTGGGCATGGCGGTGGACGTGGATACGAAAAAGCCGCTGATCGCCCGTGTGGTGGGTGGGTATTCCGGGCCGGCCATCAAGCCGGTGGCGCTTCGGATGACCTGGCAGGTGGCAAAAAAGGTCAACATCCCGGTGATCGGCATGGGGGGCATTGAAAATACCCGTGACGCCCTGGAATTCATGCTGGCCGGGGCCAGCGCGGTTCAGATCGGTACGGCCAATTTCTACGATCCCGGCATCGGCGGTCGGATGGCCGATGAACTGGACGCCTGGCTGACCAAACGGGGGATGGACAAACTGGATGACTGGATCGGAACGCTGGAGGTGGAATAGATGACTGCGGAACGGATGAGCCGGGTGATCGTGGCGCTGGACGTGGAAACCGGTGACCAGGCGCTGAACATTGTTAACGGATGCGATGGGAAAATATCCTTCTTCAAGATCGGGAAGCAGTTGTTCACGGCGGAAGGGCCGGACATTGTCCGGCGGATCAAGGCCACGGGCAGCCGGGTGTTCCTGGATTTGAAATACCATGACATTCCCAACACCGTGGCCCATGCCGCCATCGAAGCAGCGCGGTTGGGCGCGGACATCGTGGACATCCACACCAGCGGCGGTTCGGAGATGATGCGCCGTACCGCTGTGGATATGCGGGCAGCCTGCGAAGCGGACGGCATCCCGGTACCGGAATTGTTCGGGATCACCATTCTCACCAGCCTGGATGATGACGGTCTTGCCGAGATCGGTTATGGCGCCGGTACCCGGGATATGGTGGAGCGGCTGGCCCGGCTCGGCAAAGCCAGCGGTATCACCGGGGTTGTTTGCTCACCGCTGGAGATCACGCTGGTGAAAGATGCCTGCGGACCGGCATTCAAAACGCTGACACCGGGCATTCGCCCGAAATTTGCCATGGCCAAGGATGACCAGAAACGGGTAATGACACCAAAAGATGCGTTTGACGCGGGAACGGATTACATTGTAATCGGCCGTCCCATTACCAAGGCACCGGATATCAAGGAGGCAATCCATCAGCTCGCAGACGAAATCGGATGACCTGGCTGTATTCACCCACTCCCTGCTTCACCGTGCGGCATCATTCTTCATGGTGGGGGTGGCCCTGTACTGCTACATGAAACAGTTTGTTTTCGTGGGATCATTCTACCGGGAGTTTGCGGCCACGGTTCATCCCGACTATACCGACGCATTTGTGAACGTGATCAAGTTCAGTCTCATCCTGAGCCTGGTGGCCGGGTTCGCGGTGGTCTGCCTCACCATATACACCCTGATTGACGTGTGGGGACTCAAGGTGATGGTGACCGGTTGTGCGGTGATCGTGGTCAATACCCTGATGCCGTTTCCCGGGACCGGCGAAATGCCCTGCGCCGAGGTGATTGAATTGCGGAAAGGCGTATTCCGGTTTCACCTGGTGGGTGAGAAATGTACCCTGCGGTTCAGCGGGGTGGACCGGATTGATCGGTTGTTCTACCTGATCTCAGAATGTAAACGAAAGAATAAAAAGGAATTCAGGAAGTATGAAAAAGATGGGGATGTGCCGGGGATTGGTCCCGGCTGCTGATTGAAGCTGCAGCTGTTTCAGCACCCCATTTTCCTGTTGTCCACATTTTTTGAGTGTTATAATCAAGGCGAACTGCTTTCCGTAAAGGAGGAAGTATGGCAAAAGCAAAAGGTGCAGTTGTCATCCATACAGAAAACTGCAAAGGGTGCGGCTTGTGCATCGATGCCTGCCCGACCAAAACGTTGGATTTCTCGAAAGAGATTAATTCTAAGGGATTCAACTACGCGGAAATGGTCAAGGACACCTGTATTGCGTGTCAGAGTTGTGCATTGATGTGCCCGGATGCGGTGATCACCGTATACCGCATGAAAGCTGAACAAGCCAGTTGAATAATTGGGGGAAAATGTGAGTGAAATCCTGTTGATGAAGGGGAACGAGGCCCTGGCGGAAGCGTCCATCCGGGCCGGGTGCGAAGGCTATTTCGCCTATCCGATCACGCCCCAGTCTGAAGTCGGTGAATACCTGTCTTATCACATGCCCAAGCATGGTCGTGTGTTTCTGCAGGCCGAGTCCGAGCTGGCGGCTATCAATATGCTGTTCGGTGCCGCAGGCGCCGGATTCAAGGTAATGACATCATCATCCTCACCGGGCATCTCGCTGATGCAGGAGGGGATTTCTTATATCGCGGGGGCACAGCTGCCCTGCGTGGTTGTCAACGTCAGCCGCGGCGGTCCCGGACTGGGCACCATTCAGCCGGGGCAGGGCGACTATTTCCAGACCGTTAAGGGCGGCGGACACGGCGATTATCGCCTGATCACGCTGGCACCGTCCACGGTCCAGGAAATTGCCGACATGGTACCCCTGGCATTTGACCTGTCCTGGAAATACCGGACACCGGCCATGATTCTCATGGATGGTGCATTGGGGCAGATGATGGAAAAAGTGGAATTTCATCCCTATACTGAACCGGAACGGGACATTTCCTGGTCAACCCGCGGGAAGCCCGATGAAAAGCCGGAAAGCAACTTCATTACCTCGCTGTGGATTCAGCCCGAGGAAATGGAAAAGGTGAACCTGAAGCTTCAGGCCACCTACCGGGAAATCGAAGCCAACGAAGTACGGTATGACGCATGGAACGTTGACGATGCCGACATCGTACTGGTGGCATTCGGTCTTTCCGCCCGTATCGCCAGCAAGGTCATGGACGTAATGCGGGACAACGGCAAGAAGGTTGGCCTGGTAAAACCGCTGACCCTGTGGCCGTATCCGTCCCAGATTCTCAATGACCTGGCAGATAAAGCCAAGGGTTTCTTCGTGATGGAACTCAACGCCGGCCAGATGGTGGAAGATGTGAAGCTGGCTGTCAACGGCAAACGGGAAGTGGGCTTCTACGGCCGCATGGGTGGCATGATCTATTCACCGGATGAAGTCGTGGAACAGGTGGAAGCCTTTGCCGCGAAGCTCGGTGTGTAAGGGAGGAAACAATGGGAATTACTGTATCCCTTGACAATATGGAAAAGGTCTACGAACGGCCGAGTACCCTGAAAGACAAGGTCATGCACTATTGTCCGGGCTGTGGTCACGGCACCGTGCATCGGCTGGTGATGGAAGTTGTTCAGGAAATGGGTATCCAGGCCAACACCGTTGGTGTGGCACCGGTTGGTTGTTCTGTATTTGCCTACTATTACATGAACGTGGACATGCAGGAAGCGGCCCATGGCCGTGCCTGCGCGGTTGCCACCGGTATCAAACGCATGATGCCGGACAAGTATGTCTTCACCTACCAGGGTGACGGCGACCTGGCGGCGATTGGTACCAACGAAACCATCCATGCCTGCAACCGCGGCGAAAACATGACCATCGTGTTCATCAACAACGCCATTTACGGCATGACCGGTGGTCAGATGGCACCCACCACACTGGAAGGCCAGAAGGCCTCCACCTGCCCGCTGGGCCGTGACATCAAGACGGCCGGCCACCCCATCCGGATGTCCGAACTGGTTTCGGTATTGCCGGGTACCTGCTACGTGGAACGTGTTGCGGTGAACAAGCCGGGCCGTGTCCGGAAAGCCAAGAAGGCCATCGAAAAGGCATTCCGGAACCAGGACCTGAAGAAAGGCACTTCTTTCGTTGAAGTGGTATCCAATTGCCCGTCCAACTGGAGAATGGATCCGGTGGAAGCCAACCAATGGCTGGAAGAAAACATGCTTGCCTACTTCCCGCTGGGCGTATTCAAAGACGAGACCGGAGAATAATCATGTTGGAAGAAATCGTATTTGCCGGATTTGGCGGACAGGGCGTTCTGTCACTGGGTCAGATTATCAGTTATTCCGGAATGATCGAGAAGCGGGAAGTGTGCTGGATGCCGTCATACGGACCGGAAATGCGTGGCGGTACCGCCAACTGCATCGTGTCCGTATCCGATGAGCCCATCTCCTCTCCCATCCTGTCCCAGTTTGACACGGCAGTGGTCTTGAACCAGCCGTCATTTGAAAAGTTTGAGCCCATGGTCAAACCGGGTGGACTGCTGGTGTATGATTCCACCAATATTCCCCTGGAATCCAAACGGACCGATATTGATATCCTGGCCATCCCGGGCAGCGACAAGGCAAACGAACTGGGGAACATCCGCATGCTGGGGATGATTCTCCTGGGTTGTTACCTGGCCAAGAAGCCAACGGTGAAACGGGAAACGGTGCTGGAAGCGTTGAAGAAGGTGTTGCCGGAACGGCATCATCACCTGATTCCGTTGAACGAGAAGGCACTGGACACCGGCGCCGAATTTGTAAATTGAGTGAGCAGGCCCCCCGTGAAACCGCGGGGGGCTTTTTTGCGTCCATACGGACAAGATTATCCATCCGGGAGTGTTGCATGAGAATCCTGCTGATCTGCCTGCTGTTGACCACCGCATTGCCGTCCACCGCCAACCAGCGTCCCCAGGAACTGGTTCGGAAAATGTTCGATGCCGTGGACAAGAACATGTTCGCAAAAGGATACGCCAACAAGAAAATGGCTGACGTGTCCGGAAACCTGTCGGTGACCACGCCGCCGGTTACCGTATCCAAACAGTTGCAGCACCTGGCAACGGATATTTCCTTTTCGCTGGGCTTTTCCGGTGTGCTGTTTCCGGACAAGACCCACAAGCTGGACTTCTCCGGTGAACTGGGTCAGTTCACCATGTCCCGGACTGCCAACCGGGAAATCCTGTACTCGGATGATTTCAATGCCTACACCATGTCCCGGAAACATGCGGCGGGGGGTGCCCGGTCCTTTGCCAGTTATTTCAGGGGCCATCTGGTCCGGATCCGGGATGACATGTTCACCTCGGGCCGCTGGAGCTTTGAGTTGCACAATGAAGTGGTGTTCGGGGCGGAGCCCTGTTACGTGGTCACCGTGTCCACGCGGTTCAAGGAAGGTGATCAACGGAAAGCCAAGGCCCGTGTGCAGAAGGTGGATGATTTGATCACGTTCTGGAAGCGGGGACGGGTGACGTTTACCATTCGAAAATCGGACTTCATGCCCATGAAAATCGATTATGACAACCCGGTACAGAATATCCGTTCCGAAATATTCTTTTCCTATCCCACGAACAGCAAACGGCCGGTCCGGGCGGACCTGACCGGGAACAGCGGCGGCATCCAGGGATCCGGGGAGTTGTCCATCGGTTATGATGCGGACGGGGCGATCCAGTCCCTGACCGCCCGGTTTGACAACCAGCTGGGACAGATGTTTGCCGGGGATATTTCGCTCAATTATCGTGATCGGGTGGACAAGGCGGCCGCGATGTTTTTGCCGCCGATGGGGGCGCAGCAGATGCATAAGGATAATTTGAAGCTGTTGATGCTGACGAACGTTGCCGGATCATTACTCCGCATGCAGCAAGCGGGCATCAATATCAAAACGCTCAGCTTCTAACTACCGCTTTGTTCTGCGGGATCTTTTCCGTCCTGCCGGCGTTACGAGCCTCCTTGAAATGCTCACGTACACCTTTACGTACGCTGCGCTTTCGCGTCGGCTCAGGCCTTGGCAGAACGAAAAACTTCTCCGCAGTCGTGCCGAACAGTTCCAAGTGCC
>CAZDKZ010000081.1:0-10210 GCA_964506215.1 uncultured Holophagae bacterium | reverse complement strand
GTTGAAACCAGTCTGAAACTTGTTTTGAAGAAACGGGTCTATCCGGCCGATGCCTGGAAGAATTTCCAGGATGTCGTGTCCGGTTACCAGAAAATCGCCGATACCTGGTATCGGATCGCTTACTAAAGGGAGGTTGACATGAAACGGCTATTTTCAATCATCCTGTTGCTGTTGGCCCCCGTATTGCTCATCGCCGGTGAGGGCGCGGTCATCCTGTCCGAACAGGTGGATATTACCATTGACGCGGACGGCCGGGCCACCCGACACGTCACCCAGAAAATCCAGTTGAACACCTTCCGGACCCTCCGCTCACTGGGCGAATGGTTCCATGTGTACAACCCTGAGCTGGAAGAACTGGAAGTCATTCGCTCCGTCACCACCATGGTAGACGGTACCAAAGTCCCCATGCCGAACAATGCCATGCTGGACCAGTCCCCCTATGCCACCCAGGATGCACCGGACTTCTCCGGTATCCGGGAACGGATGGTGTCCCGGACCGGGCTGGAACCCGGTTGCATTGTCGAATTTGAATATGAAACCCGGGACAAGATCCCCCACCGGATGCTGATTGTGGAACCCATGTGCGGCAATTACCGGATTGTGAAAAAACAGGTAACGGTCACAGGTAGGGGTTTCGATGTTGTCACCGGGGGTACCGTCACGGCTGATGGCAGTACCTACGCCGTCACCGACCGTGCCGCCCTGATGGAAGGGATCCACGCGGACATTGACGGCCATGATCTGCTGGTCATCAAGCTGAAAGATCCGCTTGCGGCGCTGAAAGCGCGTCTCACCGCAGCAACCGACCTGGAACAGACCCTGGCGACCATGAAGCTCGGTAAAACAGCAACCGCCGGCCGGGTTGTCCTGGCATTGGAACAACTGCTGGAACGACGGCTGGACACCGTGGAACTGTCACCGGCACTGATGGCATCAGACCGTTCGGCCGACACAATTGTGTCCTCCGGTTATGCCACGCCATTCGAAAAAGCACGGATTGCCCATGCCGTACTTGACCGGTATACCGTCGACCATGACATTCTGCTGATTGATGAACGGGGGAACGGTCTGCCGTTACTGACGCATCCGGAATTCATTGTTGTCACCGACACATTGCTGTGGCCTTCCACGGTCGAAATGGGGAACCGCTCCGTCTTCAGTCTGCTCGGGGAAAGGACCATTGACGCAGCCACGGACCTGAACCTGTCCGTTCAACTGACGCAGACCGGGGAGACATTTACCGGTGATGCAATCCTGGACATCCGGTCACCGTTTGCGCAAACAGGCATCCGCTCCATGCTGCCTTTGACAGGACTGAAGGCAGAAAATCATGCGTACCGCGTCCGTACCATGGAACACCTGGTGGAAACTGCTGACCTGACCTGGAAATGGGACAACAATACCATCACGTGTGTGAACATTCTGGACCGCCTCTTTCAACTGGCCCGGCTGAACAATTACACGCTGGTGAACAATCGGCTGGCGCTGAAGACAAGACAGACCGGCCAGGTTGACATTGCCATCCGGTTTGAAAAGGCACCCGACCTGACATTGCCCGCCCCCTTAGAAGCGGCTACCCCGCTGGGCCATGCCGGCATCAACTGGAACCTGGAAGGGACTGTTCTCCACATCCGGTTTGTTTACAATTGCAACCCGTTTGCATTGCAGAAAGACGAATTTCATCAGCTGGAGAAGCTACTGGTACCGATGCTCACCCACACCAGCCTGACAGCATTTGTCAACTGATCTGAATCCGACACCGGGGGAAGCGAACGCTTCCCCCGGACGCTCTGCACCCCTGATCGACATTCTGTTTCCACTGACACACACAAAAAAAAAAAGGACCCCTCAAGGGGGTCCAGCTTCACATGTACAATCTCAGACTGTTATTTCTTGGGATGGCAGGTGGTGCAGGGCTTCACCGGCGCGTCGCCGCCAACCTTCACATGACAGCCAACACAGGAAATTTCAGACGTCTTGCTGTGGAATGCTTTGTGACGTTTCGGGGCATCACCGTCTGCTTTTTCATGGCAGGTGGTGCAGCCGGCCGGCTTGTCATTGCCGTCCCACTTGTGGTGGCATGTCTTACAGTCATTCTTTTCTGCGTGTGCTTTGTGGTTGAACTCAACCGGCTTCTTTTCATTGGCCTTGATGGTGATCTGATCCGGAGCGTCGCCCGCGATAACCAGGGACACGCCCAGCGTGAAGGCCAGTGCCACAACCATGGAAACAACTTTTTTCATACTTACCCTCCCTTGGTACTCTGTTCTCAGCATACAACATATTCCACATATTTCAATATCGGATTGTACGTGGATACGTCCGTGACAGGGGTCACAAAAGCGGTATGGATTTTGCAAAAAGTAGTACAGGAATATTGATTTTACCGGAGGTGAAGTATGAAGAAGATACTACTGGTTCTTGCCATCCTGGCCCTGGTCGTCCCCGGTGTGACAGCGGGCGAATCCGGTACCCGGCACCTGGGCAACTACACCTACATCAACACAGACGGCCCCATCCGGATGAAGGTGAACGCATCTGTTGCCGCCAAAAACCTGGAACGGGACTATCTCATGCTGGTACTGTATTGCAACACCCAACCCAATGATACAGCTACGGTAACGCGATCCGATATTACGCTGATCTATGCTGACAATGAAATTGAAATGCCGTCACTGCGGAGCTTCCGGGAAAACTATGCCAAGGACATGCAGGATCTGGCATTGCTTTCCAGGGAATTTGAACCGATTGCCCCCCTGGGCAACAGTCGTTTCCAGCGGAATGTGAACATGTTCCCCGCTCGGAACCAGAACGTGGTGCTGACGGATGATTTCTCCATTTCCTATTCACTGGGTGCCCGTACGGTCCTGTATTTCAAGAACCCGGGTATTGAAAAGGGAGAGACAGCTGTGTTGCAGGTCAAAGCGCAGGAAAAACCGGACATGACCAGCACCATCGAGATCAAGTTTTAATTCAATGCTGTATTACGTAAGAAAGGCACCGGTTTCCCGGTGCCTTTTTTCAGTTATCATTGGAAAAAAACGGGAAGCGGATCTCAATTTCAAGCCCACCGTTTTCGCCGGCTCTGGCCAATATGGTCGCTTCCATGGTCTGGAGAATGCGTCTGCAAATGGCCAGGCCCAGCCCGGAACCGCTGGCAATGTCCTGTCGCCTGGCGTCATCACGCTTGTAAAACGGTTCGAACATCCGCTCAATGACATGGGACGGAATTTCCGGTCCGGAATCGATGACCCGGAGAACCCCCCCGTGGGAATCACGATCCAGGACGATCCGGAGTCCCACGGAACGGTCCGCATACTTCCAGCTGTTGTCAACCAGGTTCCGCAATACCCGGTGGAGTTGTCCCCGGTTCCCGGAAAACCGGAATGAATCCTGTACGTCAACCGAAACCGGCATGGCCGGCTCATGACGCTGGAGGAAATCATCCACCAACTCCCGCATCTCCAACTCTTCCATCTCCTGGCCTTCAATATGCTGGGAATCCAGTACCTTGTTCACCAGGTCCGTCAACTCGTCCAGGTCCTTCATCATCCGGTTCCGGGCCTTTCCTTCCGGTATCAATTCCACGGCAACCCGTAACCGGGTGATCGGCGATTTCAGATCATGGCTCACATCCCGCATCAGCCGCTCCTTGTCCGCCAGGGTTTCCCGAACCTGCTGCTTCATTTCCGAAAACGCGTCAAACAGACGCTTCAACTCACCGGATGCCTTGGCGGGCATATCACTGCTCTCTGTACCGGAAAACTGGCGGATGGACCGCTCCAGTTCCCGTAACGGGTCTCCCAGCCACCGTTTGACCAGAAATCCCAGAACCCCCAGCACCAGCAGTACCAGCAACGCGACCATGATTCCGATACGCATGGCCCTCCCCGGTTCGGTATTCCGAACGAAGGTATACAGTTTCTGGTTCAACCGGAGCTCAAACCCGACCGGGTCCTGGTCCTGGATCAGCAGGCGGACATCCCGCATCCGACGATCCCTTCGCCCACCGGCCGGCCCTGAACCGCGACGTTTCAATGACAGGTATCGGGGAGACTGGAAAAAATCCTTGTCCGACTGGAGTGTCAACCCCGGCGATTCCACCCGGATGTGGAGCCGGAAATTCTCCGCCAGACGGTCGATGGTTTCCTGGGTGGGGTCGTCTTCAAACTCCCGCACCAGGAAACGGACCATGCCCGACTCCCGTGGATTCACATGGGCCATACGACGTTCCTGAAGACGCACAAAGAACAGGGAAATCAGCAGCACCGAGATGATGGCGGCAGCCGCCACGGCCGCAAAATACAGTTTTATGTAAGTTGTCTTCATGTTGTTATCCCACGAACATGTAACCGACACCCCGGACCGTCTTGATATACCGTGGATTGGATGCCGGGTCGGAGAGCTTGTGGCGAAGCCGGCTCACCGCCACGTCAATGGACCGATCAAACGTTTCCCATTCATAGCCCTTGAGTGATTCCATCAGGTAGTCCCGGCTCAACACCCTGGCTTTCTTCCTTATCATCAGCTCCAGGAGATCATATTCCATGGTGGTCAGTTCCAACACGTTTCCTTCCAGGACAGCCTCCCGCCGTTCCGGATGCAGTTCCAGTCCGGAATCTGTCGTCAAGCGTTCCTCGTTGACACCGCCGGAACCGGTGCGCTTCAAAACGGACCGGATACGGGCCACCAGTTCACGGGGCTCAAAAGGCTTGGGCAGATAATCGTCCGCCCCCAACTCCAGGCCCACTACCCGGTCGGTCACCTCACCCCGTGCAGTCAGCATGATAACAGGCACCGGGCTGGTTTCCCGAATCCGGCGGAGCACCTCGAACCCATCCATCCCCGGCATCATCACGTCCAGGATCACCAGGTCGGGAGTATCCGTGCCGACCCTGGACAGACCAGTAGACGGACTGGATTCGGCAATCACGTGGAAACCGAAATCCACCAGGTATGACGCCAGCAGCTCACCCAGACTGACATCATCATCAATGATCAGGATCCGCTCCGTTCCGGTCTTGCTCCCGTTTGCCATTTCTGCAGGCCCTCCCCGTTACACATTTCGCTACTGAATTATATCATTCAACAGGGCCGTAACCGGATCATTGCCCGTTTGTGACATCCTGTAACAGCCGTATGGCTGTAAAACTTGCCTTTTGACCGGGGAAAGGGCTACAATGGGTTGATTAAGCAGGAGGAACAATGTCAACAGAACTCGCACAGAAAAAGCTGGCCGTACTGATAGATGCAGACAACGCCCAGCCCTCCATTATCGAAGAATTGCTGGCGGAAATCGCCAAGTTCGGAATCGCCAGTGTCAAACGGATATACGGTGACTGGACAGACCCCAGACTGAAGAGCTGGAAAGTCATACTGTTGGAGCACGCGGTTCAGCCCATACAGCAGTTCGGGTACACCGTTGGGAAAAATGCCACGGACAGCGCCATGATTATTGATGCCATGGATTTGCTCTACACCGAGAGACTGGACGGCTTTTGCCTGGTATCCAGTGACAGCGACTTCACACGGCTGGCGTCCCGGATCCGTGAAGCCGGACTCACCGTGTACGGGTTTGGCGAGCGGAAAACACCCAAAGCGTTTGTCGGCGCCTGTGACAAATTCATCTATACCGAGATCTTGAGAAAACTGGATGAGGATGACAGTGCGCCCACACGGGCAAAGATGGACACCAATGCATTGAAAATGGATACCAAGCTGGTGAACCTGCTTCGAAACGCGGTAGACGCATCTGCGGATGAAAGCGGCTGGGCATACCTGGGAAATGTGGGACAGACCATCGCCAACCAGGCTCCGGAATTTGACCCCCGAAACTATGGCTTCAAGAAACTTGGGGAGCTGATCCAGGCTGTACACCTGTTTAACATTGACGAGCGCAGTGCCAAGGATTCACCCGGAAAGGCCATCTATATCCGTGACCGGAGACGAAAAGACGGGGACCGATAGGCCCCCGTCTTCCACATCCTGCTTCACTTGACCAAACGATAAACGGAAGCCCGACGTTCCGGCATGGAACGGAACGGTTTCATTGACTGCTGTGCCAATAGGCAGACTGCCTGGTTTCGTTCAACGCCGACTCGCTGTTCCGTCATATCAGCACCGGTACCGAAAAAGGGACCGCCTGTGGTATGCTGGGGCCAATCTTTATGAAACTTGAATGTATGCGGAACGAACCGCGTATTGTACGTTACACAGGGAGCGGCCATGGCTTTTTACAACACACTGCAATTCAGATTAACTGTTGCAATTTCCGCGTTGTTCATCATTCTCACCATATCCATCGCAACCACGTTGTACCTGGTGAACCTGCGAAAACATGACTATGCCATCCTCAACATGTCCGGACAGTTGCGGGTACTGGCACATGACCTGGTCTCTTCCTCGCAGAACATCCTGGAGGCGGAGCTCCCCGGTGAAGCCGCGATCCCGTACCGGAAAGACACCGAGCGTCGAATGAAGCGCTACAACCTGATCATTACAGACTTTCGGAACCGGACCCTGGGACCCGAGTTGACCGGTCGCAATGAACCGTTGACCTGCAAATGGGATGAGCAATCCCGAAACCAGCTGGATTATGCAGCCCAGGACTGGGACCATTTCCGCTCGGTGGTGGATCCGTTAATTGCACCGGATGAAAACTGGAACCCCGTTGAAACCGCCCGGGTCATCGCGACCCACGGCCCGTCCCTGATCCAATCTTCGGCGGAACTTACCGACGCGTTCCAGCATATGATGGAAGACAAGCTCTCCGGTATCCGGATCTGGAACCTGACCTCCATTGTCACCGGTTTTCTCCTGGTGGTATTGATCCTGTCGTTGCTCCACATCCGTTTCATCCGTCCACTGAGACAGACGGTGGGCGGTTTTGAACGGGTCAGCCGCGGTGAACTGGGCTTTCAGATTAATGTAAAGAAACGGGATGAAATCGGCCGGATGGTCACTTCCTTCAACGCGCTTTCGGCGCGGATTCAGGGTATCTTCAACATGACCGAACGGATCAATCGGGGCATGACGGTAGAAGAAACGCTTCGCCTGGTATGCGCGGAGTTCCGGGCCTTCCTGCCGCTGGAATGGGCCGGGTTGTTCGTATTCCGCGAAGACGGCTGCACCGATGTTTCTGTGAGCCTGGACAACGCCGGACCGGAAACCGGTTTCCAATTGAAGGCTGACGCCGACAAATGCCTGCCGGACAGCATTCTCCGATCCCACAAGCCGGTAACCATTCACAATCTGGGCGAACTCACCGAGAATCCTTCACCGCCCCGATTCGCAGAAAAACTGCACAACCAGGGATTCCGGTCCGCGGTATTCCTTCCGCTGAGCGCATCAGGCGGACACCCCAGTATTCTTGTGTTTGCCAGCCGGGAAGCCCATGCTTACCGGGAAGCAGACCTGGTTTTCCTGGAAAGTATTGCCGGACAGGTGGGCCGTGTAATAGACCGGACGGTAACCGCGGAAAACCTGGTGGTCGCCGTGGTAGAAGGCCTTGCCCGACTGGCGGAAAACAGGGATCCCGAAACCGGCGATCACCTGGTCCGTATGTCCCGATATTCCAGTCTCATTGCCGCATCCTACATCCGGCTATTCTCCGACGATGCAGAATCAGATCCTGATCTGCCCAAGGACATCCAGCGGTTCGCCGCCATGCACGACATCGGCAAGGTGGGTGTCCCCGATCAGGTGCTGCTGAAACCGGGTCGGCTGGACCATGTGGAATGGAATGCCATGAAACAGCATCCGGTCATCGGGGGGCAGGTCCTTCGCAAAGTAGAAGAGCAGGTGAAACAGCAGGGCCGTCCCATCTTCAAAGTTGCCATCGAAATCGCCGAGTTTCACCATGAAAAATTCGACGGATCCGGGTACCCCGCCGGGGTGTCCGGTAAGAATATTCCATTGTCCGCACGAATCGTGGCCGTGGCTGATGTTTTTGACGCACTCACATCCAAACGGCCCTACAAGGAACCGTGGACGGTAGAAGCGGCCGTGGCGGAACTCCATCGGGATACCGGCGCGCATTTTGACCCGGACGTGGTCGCTGCATTTGATAATGCCATGACCGGTATCCTGAATGTATATGAACAACTGAAACACGTCTGAAAAAGCGGCGGTTCCGCTTTACAAGGGACGGGAAAGGAACGATAATTTCTATATGTTGAAACGAAGCATCAAACCTGTTTTTCTGCTGGTATTGTTGTCACTGCTGGCTGGTGTCCCGGCCCTTGGGGGAGACGTGGCCGTCCTTCACCTGCAGGACACCATTCAGCCGGTGTCGGCAGAGTTCGTGGACCACTCACTGACGGCCATCAACGAGGACGGCCAGGCGAAGCTGGTGGTAATCCTGCTGGACACGCCGGGCGGATTACTGACCTCCACCCGGGACATCACCACGGCGATCATGTCATCGGAGATTCCGGTGAGCGTCTATGTGCATCCGAAGGGCGGACGGGCCGCATCAGCCGGTTTCTTCATCCTGCTGGCATCGAACTATCCGGCCATGACACCGGGCACCAACGCAGGGGCGGCCCATCCCGTTTCCGCCATTCCGGCATTTCAGCCGCCCAAGTCCCCGGACCAGCCGGACGCCAACCAGCAGCCATCTTCCGTCATGAATGACAAGGCGGTGGAAGATACGGCTGCATTCATCCGGTCCATCGCGGAGGAACGGGGACGTCCGGTTGAAATCGCAGAACAGGCAGTCCGGATCAGCAAGGCCTGGTCCGCCGATGAATGCCTGGAACTGGGCCTCATTGATCTCAAGGCCGAGTCTGTAGCGGACCTGGTATCCCAATTGGCAACGCAATACCCGGAACTGGGAATTGAGAACCCGGATACCGCTTCGGTTACCGAATACCAGTATTCGTTCCGGGAACAGCTGTTAAGCAAACTGGCCTCCCCGGAACTGGTGTACCTGCTCTTTCTGGCGGGGATCATCGGCATTTTCATTGAATTGAAGAGTCCCGGCGTGGTCTTCCCGGGCTTGTTCGGCGCCATCTGCCTGATCCTGTTCTTCTTCGCCACCCGCATCATACCGGTAAATTTTGCCGGTGCCCTGTTCATTATTCTGGCGGTGATCCTGTTTATTCTGGAATTTAAAATCGTCAGCTACGGTTTTCTGACCATAGGAGGGATTGTATCCATGATTATCGGATCCGCCATGCTGATCAAGAGTGACCTGCCCGGCCTGTCGCTGGGAATTGGCCCCATTCTGCTGATTTCCGGTATGTTCCTCGTTTTCCTGTTCGTGATGCTACGCCTGGTGGTGAAGGCGCACCTGAACCGGCCCCTGGCGGGACGGGAATCCCTGGTTGGCATGACCGGAACCGCCGCTGCGTCATTTGAACGGAACGGGAAAGTTTTCGTGAATGGTGAATACTGGGATGCCCGGTCCACTTCATCCGTTCAAAAGGACCAGGCTATCCGTGTCGCGGAAGTCAAGAACATGATTTTGATCGTCAACCCATTTGAGGAGGAATAGTATGCCATTTGCAGGATTTTTCGGATTATTTTTGTTGTTGTGGCTGGTCAGTTGCATCAAGATCCTGGCGGAGTATGAACGGGGCGTTATCTTTCGCCTGGGACGCGTGCTGCCGGAACCGAAGGGACCCGGTATCATATTCGTATTCAAACCGTTTGACCGGATTGTACGGATCAGTACCCGGACCGTGGTACTGGATGTGCCGCCCCAGGACATCATCACCAAGGACAACGTATCGGTCAAGGTAAACGCTGTCATTTTCTACCGGGTGCTGGGCCCCATCAAGGCCGTCATCGAAGTGGAAAATTATTTGATGGCCACCTCCCAGCTGGCCCAGACCACGCTGCGAAGCGTGCTGGGGCAGGTGGAACTGGACGAACTGTTGTCCGACCGGGAAAAACTCAACATGCACCTGCAGGATATTCTGGACAAGCACACCGATCCCTGGGGAATCAAGGTGTCCGCGGTGGAAGTGAAGCACGTGGACCTGCCGGAATCCATGCAGCGTGCCATGGCGCGCCAGGCGGAAGCGGAACGGGAGAAGCGGGCCAAGATCATTCACGCGGACGGTGAATTCCAGGCATCCAAACAGCTGGCAGCAGCATCCACCGTCATGGAATCATCGCCAATCACCTTGCAGCTCCGTTACCTCCAGACGCTGACGGAAATCGCAACAGAAAAGAACTCCACCATTGTGTTCCCGCTGCCGCTGGA
>CAZDKZ010000080.1:0-10212 GCA_964506215.1 uncultured Holophagae bacterium | reverse complement strand
TGGCCGCTGTGGGTGGCTTTATCGGTATTCCCCATGTATTCCACCTGCCCAACTATCTGGAATTTGCACTGGAACCGGTGATTCCCCATATTGCGGTGCCCCATCTGCTTCACTCCGTCAAACTGGAATGGATCCTGATGGGTGCTTCGGTTGCCATCGCGCTGGTCGGTTTCCTGGTGGCCCGCAGTCTCTACGGTAGAGCGTCCCAGGTTCCGGAAAAAACAGCCAATGCCATTGGTCCGGTGTACCGGACATTGTTGAACAAGTATTATGTCGATGAAATTTATGCGGCAACAGTGATTAATCCGATCAAGAAACTGGCAGACATCCTCTGGTACTACGTGGATGTGATTATCATTGACGGACTGGTGAACCTGTCCGGTATGATCGCGGCCTGTTTCGGACGGGTGGTGGCCCTGGTGCAGAACGGCTCGGTGAAAACCTATGCCGTGTCCATGCTGGCCGGCATTCTGATCCTGTTCTGGATATTCCTTGGGTGAGGGTAGGACATGTTTGAAAACAACCTGTTGACGATTGTGACGTTTTTCCCGGCTGTGGCGATCCTGGTACTCCTGTTCATTCCGGGCCGTTACGAGAAGACCATGAAACAGTTTTCCGTCCTGTTCGCCATTGCCCATTTTGCTGTTTCGCTGCTGATCCTGTTCCGGTTTGACGCATCCGTGTATTCGATGCAGTTCGAGGAAAAGGTGAGCTGGTTCCGGACCACCTTTGCGTCGGTTGATTATCATATCGGGCTGGACGGCATCAGTCTGTGGATTGTGCTGCTGACCACTTTCCTGGGGCCGATCATTTTCCTGTCGGTCTGGAAGGCCATTGACCGAAATGTGAAGTCATTCCTGATTCACATGTTCTTCCTGGAAATCGGCATCCTGGGGTCCCTGGTGGCATTGAACACCTTCCTGTTCTACCTGTTCTGGGAAGTGATGCTGATTCCCATGTATTTCATCATCGGTGTCTGGGGTGGTGAACGGCGACTCTATGCCACGGTGAAGTTCTTCATCTATACCATGGCCGGCTCACTGTTGATGCTGGTGGGGATTATCTACATGTACCTGAAGACCGGTACGTTTGAAGTGCTGGAACTCTATGCCCACACCTTTACGGGTACCGAGCAGCTGTACCTGTTTGCCGTGTTCGGACTGGCCTTTGCCATCAAGGTGCCGGTGTTCCCGTTCCACACCTGGCTGCCCGATGCCCATACCGAGGCGCCGACGGCCGGCTCGGTGATCCTGGCGGGTGTGTTGCTGAAGCTGGGCACATACGGGTTCATCCGTTTTGCCATGCCCATGTTCCCCCAGGCGGTGGAAACATACGCACCCTACATGATGATCCTGGCGATTATCGGTATTATTTACGGTGCATTGGTGGCCATGATCCAGAAGGATGTGAAAAAGCTGGTTGCCTATTCATCGGTGTCTCACCTGGGCTATGTGATGCTGGGGCTGTTCGCCATGACGATCTATGGGATCCAGGGCGGCATGCTGCAGATGATCAACCATGGGATTTCCACCGGCGGGTTGTTCCTGTTGGTAGGGATTATCTATGAGCGTACACACACCCGGCTGATTGCCGATTATGGCGGCATCGCGAAGTCCATGCCGATTTTTGCGGTATTTTTCATGATCATTACGTTGTCCAGTATCGGACTGCCGTTGACCAACGGTTTTGTGGGTGAATTCTTCATCCTGATGGGCACCTTCAAGTCAGCGCACCCGTATGCGTTCTGGTATACCGCCTTTGCGGCCACCGGGGTCATCCTGGGAGCGGTTTACATGCTGTGGATGGTCCAGCGGGTTTTCTTCAACCAGGAACCGTCTGAGCGGAACGCAGTATTGAAGGATATGAATGTCCGGGAAATGGCGTACATGGTGCCGCTGGTGGTCATGGTGTTCTGGATCGGTGTTTATCCGACATTCTTCTTCAACAAGATGGAAAAATCGGTGGAACATTATATGAAACTGGTGGATGCCAGCCGGGCGGCTGTTCATGCACGTGTTGATGAGGTGACCCAATGAATATCGCCATTAACTATACGGTTCTGATGCCGTTCATCATCATCTTCATCGGGATCACCTGCACCGCGTTCCTGGGCGTCTTGAAAGGCCGTCTGCGGGCCATGTCCGGGGTGGTGGCGAGCCTGTCCCTGCTCGGGGCGTTGTTCTGGCTGGTGCTCAAAATCATGCCCCGACTGGCGGATGCTCCGGTGATCTACCAGAACGGCATGATCCACTATTCCCATTTCAGTGTATTTCTCAGCCTGCTGGTGCTGATCACCGGTATTGCAGCGTTTGCCATGGCTGAACAGTATCTCCGGTTGGAAGACTTCAGTCATCCGGAATTTCACGCGATTCTCCTGTGTTCCATTACCGGGATGCTGGTGATGGTGAATACCAGCAATTTTGCCAATATCTTCGTGGGACTGGAAATCCTCTCTATCCCCTTGTATGCATCGGTGGCATTCTTCCGGTACCGGACAGAATCGGTGGAAGGTGGATTGAAGTATTTCATCATGGGAGCCATTGCATCCGGTTTCCTGGCATATGGTATTGCGCTGCTGTATGGCGCATCCGGAGCTTTGGATTTCACCGCTATCGGTGCCGCGTCCAAAGGAGACATCCTGTTCAAACTGGGCCTGCTGTTCGTGGTCATCGGATTCACGTTCAAGGCTTCGGCGGTGCCGTTCCACATGTGGACACCGGATGCTTATGAAGGGGCACCGACACCCGTGACCGCGCTCATGTCCATTGCACCCAAGGCGGTGGCCGTGGGTGTGCTGATGCGGATTCTCTACACGGTATTCCCGGATATGAACGTTACCTGGCAGCAGGCCCTGATGGTGCTGTCGATTCTTACGGTTATTGTGGGAAACCTGGGTGCGATTGTCCAGGAGTCAGTCAAACGGATGCTGGCCTACTCCAGTATTGCCCACGCCGGATACCTGTTGATGGGTATCGTGGCCTATTCCCAGGAAGCTGCTGCCGGTGTCCTGTTCTACCTGGCCGGCTATATGCTGATCAATACCGGTGCTTTCGGCGTGCTCACGCTGCTGAAAACCGATGAATTCGAGTATGTGACCTATGATGATATCCGGGGGATCGGATATCGGTACCCCCTGCTGGGCATCTGTATGTCGGTATTCATGTTTGCGCTGGCCGGCATTCCGGCAACCATCGGGTTCATGGGGAAGTTTTACGTTTTCAAATCACTGATTGTGGCGGACCGGATTGGACTGGCACTGGTCGGAATCCTGGGCTCCCTGCTTTCGGTCTATTATTATCTGCGGGTGGTGGTCAACATGTACATGAAGGAAAATCCGGATGAACATGTCTTTTCCACCAACATGCTGACGATGACATTGCTGGGTATCTGCACGGTACTGATTGTCGCCGGCGGCCTGTTCCCTGCACGGATCGCGGACTTTGCGATTATTGCGGCGAGGTATGTCAATTGAATGAAGACAAGGAAATCAAGAAGCATTGTCCCTGTGTTTCTGAGGTGGTTACCCGGCGATTGTCTCTCTACTTGAGATGTCTGCTCATGGTGAACCGTGAAGGGGATGAATACATTTCTTCCAAAGAACTGGCGGAACGGTTCCATCTCAATGCTGACCAGATCCGGAAAGACCTGTCCTACTTCGGCACGTTCGGCAAGCGGGGGGTGGGATACAATATCCGGGAGACCGTCGAAAAACTCAAGGAAGTGCTGGGACTGACCCAGACATACAATGTTGCCATCGCCGGTGCCGGCAACCTGGGTACGGCGCTTGCCGACTATCCCCGGATCAACCAGGACAGTTTCAAGGTTGTGGCACTGTTTGACCGGGATAACCGGAAAGTAGGAACCAAAACGAAGATCGGTATCCCGGTGTATCACGTGACGGAATTGGAAGACCGGGTCACTGAACTGGGTGTCCGCATGGGTATCATTGCCACGCCGGCCGATTCCGCACAAGCCATTGCGGAAATGTTCGTGCGGTCCGGCGTCCGGGGAATCATGAATTTTGCCCCTGTCCGGATACGCGTACCGGCTTACATAAAAACCATCAGCGCTGACTTCAAGTCCCAGCTCGAAGTTCTTGCCTATTACGTGTCCAAGATTCAACCGGGAGTCTGATGGAGCTGTTTGCCCCGGGAGGTAAGCTTGCCGCCTGTATGCCCGGCTATGAAGAGCGGGATGCACAGGTGCGGATGGCTGTCTCCATCGGAAAGGCCCTGCAAAACCAGGAACACCTGATTGTTGAAGCGGGAACCGGTGTGGGGAAGACGTTGGCTTACCTGGTTCCGATTCTGCAACAGGAATGTCAGGCGGTGATTTCCACCGCTACCCGTGTTTTGCAGCATCAGTTGCAGGAGAAGGATATCCCATTGGTTGAATCGGCACTGGGCTGTGAACCGGTGGTGACGCTGCTCAAGGGTCGATCCAACTATCTGTGTAAGCTCCGGATGGAACAACTTCAGGTCAACCCGCTGTTTGAGACAACCGATGAAATACCGGTATGGCAGCTGGTGAAGGCCTGGGCGCCCCACACGGAGTCCGGCGATTTTGAAGAGTTGCAGGATGTGACACCGGGCAACCCCATGCTGCAGCGGATCAACGCGGACCGGAATTATTGTACCGGTTCACGGTGCCCCCATTTCGACAGTTGCTATTTCTATAAACTTCGTCGGAAAGCCATGCAGTCGGACATTGTATTGGTGAATCATCATCTGCTGTGCTCCGATCTCTCCGTCCGGGAAACAAGGTTCGGTTCGATTCTGCCGGACCACCCGGTGCTGGTGGTGGATGAAGCACACAAATTAGAAGACATTGCCACCGGCCAATTCGGTAACATTCTGAGTCCGCGGATGGTGGCCATCCTGTTGGCCCAGTTGCCGCCGGACCTGAAGTTGACACACAGTTCCCGTTTGAAGGATCAGATGACCATGGATGATCTTCTGCCACGGGGCTCCTTCCGACGGATGGGGATCCGGCAGGCCGTCCGGGAACGACTGGCCGTACTGCAGCCGCTCATGTCCGCCCTGCGAAAGGACATTGAGGGTCTTGATGAAAAGACGTTTGAGTTGAAGGAAAATGTGCTGCAGCGGGTGGCCGGCTTTGAAAGTTTTCTCTCATCATTGGATGACAATGAACTGGTGGGCTATATGGAGCGCGATAACGGAAATCTCTCTTTCCGCACCGTGCCCATCGATATATCACCCAAAATTGAGCAATCGCTGCTGGACAACTTTCAGAGCGTGGTCATGACATCTGCGACGCTTGCCGTTTCGGACAAGCTGGATTTTTTCCGCGGGCGGGTGGGATTGGCGTCTGCACGAGGGGAAGTTCTGAATTCTCCTTTCCCCTACGGGGACAACACCCGACTGTTCATACCGGAGCGTGTGGCGGACGTAAACAGTCCAACCTTTGCGGAATCGGCGATGGAGACCCTGGTGCCGATTCTGGAACGGTTGCATGGCCGAACGTTCCTGTTGTGCACCAGTATCCGCAATGTGAACCGATTTGCGGAACTGTTGCGTGAGCGGACCGCTTGTACCGTGCTGAAGCAGGGCGACGGGTCGCCTGCAGGATTGATCGGCCGGTTTCAGCTGGAAGAAAATGTGGTACTTGTTGGTTCCTATTCATTCTGGGAAGGTGTAGACGTGAAGGGGCCGGCCTTGAGTTGCGTGGTGATTGACCGACTGCCGTTTCCCCAGCCGGAAGAACCGGTATTCAAGGCAAGATCCGAACGGATGTCCAACAGTTTTTTCGGATACTCCGTTCCCCTTGCAGTGCTTCAGTTCAAGCAGGGGCTGGGTCGGCTTGTCCGGAGCCAGTCCGATACGGGATTGTTCGTGGTATTGGATAAACGACTCATCTCAAAGCGTTACGGACAAATTTTCCTGAACAGCTTCTATAAAGTTCCCCTTCTGCAGAGTCTTGCGGAGACAGAAAAATATCTTGCCGAATTGTGAAAACTGGTTATCATAAAATATAGAAGACGAAAGAAATCCATCAAATTGATGACCTGGAGGATTCCATGGATATCAGTTGTCCAAACTGTTCCAAGCGTTATCGGGTAGATGATGCCCAGATACCAACGAGCGGCAGAAAGGTAAGATGCCGGCAGTGCTCCCATGAATTCATGGTTCGGCGGGAAGTGGACCCGCCCGTGTCCACTGAGCCGAGCGCGATTGAGACCGGAACGGATGATGGTGTGACCAACGATGGCGGTACGGTTCGGATTTCCCAGGACCAGATTGCAGCTTCCATTGCGAAGATGAATGCGGCGCAACAGGAAATGCCCGGAGAGGGGTCTGCGGCTGCAGAAGATCTGGATGAGGGACCCAGCATACCACTGGCCGGAGAGGATGACGTGTCTGAACAAGCCGGCATCCCGGTTGCCAGCGAGGGACCGGCATTCGGCGATATGCCGTCTGCGGCACAATCAGCACCGGAAGAGGAAACCAGGGACTCGGACGAAATGCGACACCATTACAAGGTTCGGATTGAGGGTAAAGAGTACACCGGCCTGTCGCTGGGCGACCTGAAGGATTGGATCAAGGAAGACCGGTTGCTGGAAAATGATGAAGTGGCCCGGGAGGGCTCTCACAACTGGATGCGTGCCGAGGTCATACCGGATCTGCACCAGGTTTTCTCTCTTCACGTCTATCACCAGCGGAAGAAATTTGAAGAAGGTGATAATCCGTATGACCGCTTCAGGGAAAGACAGCAGAGCCAATCCGTCAGTGGCGGTGGTCTCCTGGGTAAGTTGAAATCACTGTTTAAAGGATGATGTGACGTGCAGCAGGATGAAGTAAAGGTCCTTCTGGATGGGCTGGAACGGGAAATCAAGCGGTTACGTATGGAATACAACCGTTACCTTGCCCAGGCGCCGGATGTGAATATCGAGTTTTGTGAAAAACGGGTTACCGATATCATTCACCTGCTGCAGAAGACCGCTTTCAAGAAGTATATTCAAAAGTTCCGGTTTGATAATCTGCTGGCACGATACAATGTTATGCGGATCAACTTCAACCGGATGGCCGGTGTTCGGGATAAGAAACTGGCGGACATCAAGGAACGGCTGGGTATGCCAACCGTGCCGGAACCGGCGGACATTTCGGAAAAACGGAAAGCGGCCGCCGGTGACCGTTCCACCTTGAATCTCCGGAACGCGGGCGAGCAAACCGGGGACCTGGAGAATTTCTATGCCCGCTACGTGGAAATGAAGACCATGCGGGAAGGCCTGGTAACCATGTCCTACGAAGATTTCACTACCAAGGTGGTCGGGCGTGTGGAACGGATCCAGATGGAAGGTCGGGGCAAGACCGTACAGTTGCGCCTGGTGGATGAAGACGGGAAGATTAAGATCAAGACCAAGGTTGTGAAATAATGCAGAACAAGTATGTTGTGATTGGCGGTGTGGCGGCCGGCATGAGCGCTGCCAGCCGAATTCGGAAAGCAGATCCCCAGGCATCCGTCATTGTCCTGGAGCAGGGTGACCACATTTCCTACAGTGCCTGCGCCATGCCATACTTTATCGCCGACCCGGATATGCCGGTTGATGAACTGAAAGTGCTGAGCATCGAAGATGCCCGGAACAAACGGAAGATTGATGTCCGTACACGGCACCGGGCAATCCGGATTGACTGTGGAAAGCGGGAAGCGGTGGCGGTCCATGTGGATTCGGGTAATGAAACGGCATTTCCATATGATCGGCTGGTGATCGCTACAGGTGCCAGTCCGGTTGCGCCGGGTGTTCCCGGTGAGGATCTGCCCCATGTGAAGTGTCTCCGTACCCTGGATGATGGAATTGCGATCCGCTCCATGCTGGACAGTGGCCATGTCACCCGCTCCGTTATTCTGGGTGGCGGTTTTATCGGGCTGGAAATGTGTGAGGCGTTGCGGACCCGGAACCTGCCGGTCACCCTGGTGACATCAAGATCGGTCCCCATGGCTGGACTGGATAATGCAATTGTTCGGATCATCGTGGATACCCTGCGGGAAAACGGGGTTGAACATGTTGCCGACGCGACTGCACGGGGTATTACCGGAAAAACGGTTCAACTGGCTGACCGGGAACTGGAAGCAGACCTGGTTGTGGTCGGCAAAGGTGTTCGTCCCAATGCGGCACTTGCGGAAGCCGCGGGGATCCGGTTGGGAGCAGCCGGTGCCATCGGCGTGGATGAGCGGATGGAGACGTCGGAGGCCGGTGTTTATGCGGCCGGTGACTGTGCAGAGACGCTGCATCGGTTGATGGAGAGACGCGCCTACATTCCGCTGGGTACCGTGGCCAACAAGCAGGGCCGGGTAGCGGGCCTGTCCGCCGCCAGGGAAGTGGCACGATTTCCCGGGGCCATCAGCAGTACCCAGTTGAAACTGTTCGACATGGAGCTGGCCCATACCGGCTTGACGGTAGAGCAGGCACAATTGGAGGGCTTTGACCCGGTTTCCATTCATATAACCGCACCGTCCGCGGCGCATGGATATCCCGAACGACATCCCATTGACATTGTCATGATAGCGGATAAGTCCACAAGACGGATTCTCGGTGCCCAGATGATCGGGCGCACCGGGGTTGCCCATCGGATCAATATCATTGCGACCGCAATATTCAACGGCAACCGGGCGGATGAGTTTGCCATGTTTGACCTGGCCTATGCACCGCCATTCGCACCGGTATGGGATCCGGTGCTGGTCGCAGCCAATGTGCTTGCAGGCAAACTGGATGTCCGGTAGCCACAAGCCGACTGTTGCGATTCAATCCATCCATACACAATACTGAACAGGAGCGCGTATGCATGATTTTGTTTTCCATAATCCAACGAAAATTGTCTTTGGCAGAGAGGCCATCAATACACTGGGAAAAACCTGCACGGGTATCGGCAGACGGGTCCTGTTATTGTATGGCGGCGGCAGTATCAGGGAGAACGGCATTTACCAGGCCGTGATGGACCAACTTACGGATACAGAACTCCAGGTGACCGAGCTTGGCGGGGTTCAGCCCAACCCGATCGCTTCCCATGTGCGCATGGCTGTCGAACTGGTGAAATCCAACAATATTGATCTGATCCTGGCTGTGGGCGGTGGATCGGTCATTGATGAAGCCAAGGCGATTGCAGCTTCGTCCCGGGCGGACGAAGATATATGGGATTTGGTTACCGCGGGCAGGCCGATTCAGGATGCCCTGCCCATTGTCACGGTGTTGACATTGGCGGCAACAGCCTCCGAAATGAACAGCGGCGCGGTAATTACCGACGAAGACAGCATGTTGAAGCTGTCCATCGGTGGTCCGGCCCTGTTTCCCCGGGTCTCATTTCTCAATCCGGCATTTACGTTCACGGTTCCCCCCGATCAGTCCGCTTATGGTGCGGTGGACGCCATCAGCCACCTGCTGGAACCGTACTTCACCCATGGAACACCGGAAGCACCGTTGTCACTGGCCATGTCCGAGGCCGTGATTCGGACCATCCGGCAGACGATTGGCGCAGTGCTGAAGGATCCTCAGGATTATGATGCCAGGGCGACCATGATGTGGTCGGCCACCGTCGCGTTCAATGGACTGATCCGGTCCGGTTATGGGGGGACGGGATTCCCCAATCATATGATTGAACATGGAATCAGCGGTGCGTTTCCCCACGTGGCCCACGGAGCGGGTCTGGCTGTGGTCATACCGGCCTGGTTACGGCACATGCTGGACGAAAAGAAACCATTGATTGCCCGTTTCGGCCGGGAGATTCTCGGGGTGAGCGACGGGGACGACAAAACGGCCGCTATACGAACCATTGAAGCACTGAAGCACTGGTTCGCAGCAATTGGTGCGCCGGTTAGTTTGAGCGGTCTTTCCATCAACGGTTCGGAGATTGCCGTGATCGCAGAGAAGGCCGCCGGTGTGGCCCGTTACTGGGGGTTGAAAAACTATGACGCCGGGCGGATTGCAGCGATCCTGAAACTGGCAGAATCCGCGTGAAAGACACCATCTGAAGGGCTTTGCAGGAAATTGCTAACTTTTTGAAAAAAGGTGTTGACTTCGGTCTTCGTTCTAGTAAAATTCATCCTTGCCTGCGACGATCACGCGATAATGCGAAGCACATTGAAAGTCGAATCAAAAGCGACGGTAGAGTTATGGCAGGCAGGCCGAAATTTGTCGGTCACGAGGGTCTTTGACAACTGGATAGTGGAAAGGATGCTAAAATCCGCTTGACTATAAGT
>CAZDKZ010000079.1:0-10806 GCA_964506215.1 uncultured Holophagae bacterium | reverse complement strand
GCCAATCCGGCATTAAAAGACCTGATCGTGCGCGTGGAAGCTGTCGCGGGTCTGGAAGATGGCATACTCCTTTCCGGTCCCGGCGGCATATTCCGCACCGACGGGATTCTCTACACCCGGATCAGCCCGATGTCCGACATCTTCAAGCTGTGCACCGACCCGGGACAATGGGCAGGCATCAGCCGGCAAAATCTGTATATTAACGGTGAAAAACAGCCGCTTCCAGAGGAGACGGATCGCGTATTAACCGATATCGGATTCATGAACAACTGGTGGATTGTCGCGTCCACACATGGGCTGTATGCCATGCAACCCGGTGGTACACCCGTGATCATCCTGGATGAACCGGTCAACTGTATCGCCCGGGACGACCATAAGATACTGGCATCAGTACCCGGCAAAGGCCTGTTCCAGATACCATTTGATCAGAACACCTGGGGAGAACCCCGGGCACTGACGAACACCGCCCTGCCCGATCACGTGATTCACCTGTCCCCGCTCCCGAATGGTGGCTTCCTGGCAGTTTCGCACACCCACCTGTTCATCCTGGATCAGCACACACAAATCACGCGCAAACAAGCCGTTACGGGCCATATACTGGACCGGGTAACCCCAATGGGTACCGATTCCTGGCTGATTCAAACCGCGCTGGAAAGCTGGCTCCTGTTTGACGGACAAAAACTTGTCCGGGTGGATGAGTCGGATGATCGGCTGCAGGCCGGCTGCGGACTGGATGATCTCCGTTTCTGGTCCTTCGAAAACGGAATTTTCGTAGAGAAACCTGCATCCGTCCAGTTGCTGCCCCACGCCCCGGACGCGGCGGGCAAGCATCCGTCCCGGCTGATCCAACTGGACGAAGAAACGGCCGCCATCGGCTATCCCGGTGCCGGCATCGGTCTTTATCGAATCCGCACCGGTGAGCCGGTCGGCTTTTTCAAAAATGACATGGACAACTTCTGTCTCAATAAACTAGGTTTCACCGTGCTGGGATCCAACAGCCAGGCAGTACTCTACCGGGGACGTCCCGACGGCGAATATCGGGAAATTGCCCGATACTTTGTTTCCTCACCGGTCAGTGCCCTTCACCAGAATGCGGACAATTCCGTTATGGCCGGGCTGATCGGGGGCGGTTTTGTCCACTGGACAGTTGGACGGGAACCGGCATTCTTCGGCAGCGCAAACGGTCTGCCCACCACCAGCCCTGTCTCCACGTTCACGCAACAGGAAAATGGATGGTTCATGGGTATCGGAGACACACTCTACCGGTTTGATGGCGAATCGGCAACTGCCCTGAGCGCCTTTGACACACCCGTGACAACCGTTGCTGTTGCCGACACAGATATTATCACCGGAACGGAACGGGCCGTTTACCGGTACAGTGGAACCCTCAACACCCCCGTTTTTCCGGAACGGACAACCGGCAGGGTGCGTCAGCTGCACATGGCAAGGAACATGATAATCGCTGTCTGCGAAAATGGTGTCTATCTGAAAAACGGCGCGGTTTTCTGCCAGGTGCGGAGTCCCGAACCCGTCCGATTCATCGCATCCGATACCCACGCATTGCTCCTGGTCACCGATTCCGCACTGATACCGGTTGCAGACGCTGTCACACCCGTTCTCCTTCAAAACGGCCGGGACACATTCTGCATCGTACAGGGAAGCAGCACACGTGTATTCCGGCAGGATCCCACCAGCGAACAGTTCCTCGATACCGGCAACCCCGCCATGGTCCCGGTATTCGCGGCCGAAACAGAGGAATTCAGCATACCGACAACCGAACGGTCATCCTTCAGCATGGTATCCATACCGCCCTTCCGACTACCGGGCCCGTTCACCTGCTCACCGGCGCTTCAGAAGGACGGGAGTCTGCAGGATCCCGCCATCCTCCAAGCCGGACAGCATACCCTTCGAATTGTGGGACAGTCACCGTTTGACGCGGATGGTGTGCCAGTGGCAATCCGGGTTACCCGACACATCTCCCCAGCCTGGATCTTCGCAGGTGGTCTGCTACTGCTGGTCGGCCTCCTGCTGACCAACCGCTACATCCGGTGGAAACGTGCCCGCTACGTCGGTCATTACAAGCTCCTGGGCAAACTGGGTGAAGGGGGCATGGGAACGGTGCACAAGGCACGGGATATCCGGCACAACCGGACCGTTGCCCTGAAGATCCTTCATCGAAACGTGGACCCGTCTTTCGTGGAACGGTTCAAGCGGGAGTGGCAGATGCTGGATAAGCTGGCCCATCCCAACATCATCCGCGTGTATGACCGGGGCGAACACATGGAGCAGTTCTTTATTGCCATGGAACTGCTGAATGGTCACCCCCTGGACGAACTGCTGGACCGGAACGGTCCGTTTCCCGAGGATGCCGTCATACCCATTGCCATTTCGGTAGCCGAAGCACTGGAAGCGGTTCATGCCAGGCAGATCATCCACCGGGATCTGAAACCCGCCAACATCATGCTGATACAGCATTCCGAAAGAGTCTCCGGCAAGATCCGGCCGGACCATGTGAAACTGATGGACTTCGGCGTTTCCAAGGAAGCGCTCCAGGAAGGACTCACCTCAACCGGCAACCTGGTGGGAACCTTGCTCTACCTGGCACCGGAAAGCCTGTCATCCCTGCAGACCGACTCCCGGAGCGACATCTATGCCCTGGGGGTATTGATGTATGAACTCCTGACCGGCATGCCGCCATTTTATGATGAAAACCAGGCCAGCATTTATTACAAGATCATCAATGCGCCACCGCCTTCATTCCCGGAAGGCATCCCGGTGCAGGAACACTTGAAGCAGATTATCTGGCGATGCCTGATGAAAGATCCGGACCTGCGCTACCAGACCGCATCGGATGTTCGCAACGCCTTGCTTGAATTGCAGCGTTGAACCGAACCCAATGACCACTAATTAACGGGTTGATTCCCCTCGATCTCAATCAGAATTTCGTTCCGGCGCAGAAACCATGGCATGAACGGGGGATTGTAACGGGCCCACACCGGTTCCCCGATTGCCGTGAACCTGTTTTCTTCCATCCACCTGCGTAACGCATCCAGGTGCTCCTGATAATTCTCCTTACTCCAGAAACCCGAATACCGGATTGCCGCCATGCTGCGAACGGGCAGCTCCCGCAGTCGAACATCGGCGTCCAGTGGTTCGGGGAGTGTTGCCATCGTGAAGGATGCGGGCATCATGAAACTGACCGCCCATCCATCCCCACTCTTTTCCTGGGAAACAGGCGCCGTCATCGCAATCTTACGGGACCGCGCCTCCTGCGAAACAGGCGCCGTCATTGCAATTTCCACCCGCTCCCGGTTGTTTCCAGAAATGTATCCAAATAGCTTCCGGAAAGCGGCGTTCCCGGCACCTTCCAGGTCACTGTTCACCACAATCTCGGCTACAATTTGCGGTTCATACTGCCGGATTTCAATGTCACCGTCCTTTTTCACCACGGTATACCGGGCTTCTTCCACTGCCATGGCATTTCCTCCGCTCCAGATTGTGATCAGCAAACAAGCCAGAAATAACCTTGTATGCACCATTTTAACCTCCATGACCCGCCTACTGGCCTGTTCCGCCTGTTGCCCAGGCCACGCTTTCGCTCCCGGGTCCTGCGACCTGTTGGAGCGGGTTCAACGTTTCAAAAATGATACCGCATGCCGATGCTGATATCGGGCGTGGTGTCATACGGTGATCCGTCCTGTTCAACAAATATGTCCATGTTGTCCGACAGCCGGTATGCCAACATAACCTGGAACCCGGTGTGGGCAATGTCTCCGCCTTTGAATGGCGAACGCCGGAACCGGACACCCAACCGCCATCGGTTCTTTCCCAGCCAGCTTTCCAGCATCCATATGCTGCCTCTCATTTCCCCCGGCCACCACGCGGGCCTGGACACGAGGGTCCAGCTGAATCGACCCTGACAAAGCCAGGGTCCGAAACTTCGGCTCCCTTCCAGTCCCAGCGACAGAAACGGCTTGTCCGAGCTGATCCCCGCCCTTGCGCTGAACGGGATGCCCCCGCTTAACCGGAACCGTACCGTGGTCTGATCTGTCTGTCTCAGGACAAAGGCAGCACCGACAATCAACGGTGAAACCCCGGCAATTGCGTCCCGATAGTCAAACACGTCCCGGTAGGCATAATGCACTTCGGATTCCGGATACAGGTTCCGGTATCCATCTTCCAGGCCCAGTGCATCGTGCAGATGATTGATCAGACTGTCGGCCACGCCGTCATAAATGACAAACGTGCGTGCATGAACGGTCAGTGAAATTCGCTCCGACCATCCATAACTTGCAGAGCCGGTGGCGCTGATCATTGCGAAATCGTTGACCATGCCCTCCATCTCGTTAACAGAAAACGTGTTAGACATCCGGATTGTGACAGAACCTGTCCACTGCCCCGCTTCCGGCAGCATAAACGCCTCTTGCGGGGAATATGCGATTGACTGAATCAGCGGAAATTCCATGGATCCCGCCCGTATTGTGCAGGAAATGACGACTGCGACGAACAGCGCAGTGGTACGCATCGTGGCTGCCCGTTTACGCCTGCATCCAGCGGCCGGCCAGAAAACCAATGATTGAAACGGCTGCGCTCAAAACGGCACCCCAGGTCATGTCCACAACGGTGACAATCCTCGGCCAGTCTTTCACCGTTGCCAGGTTGGTTAAATCATAAGTGGCATATGTGATCAAACCGAAGAAAGCACCCCGCAACAGGACGGCCTTCCAGGAACCGGTTGCCAGCCCGGGAACCGTCACAAAGAACACCACGCCGCCCACAAACAACAGGTAGAACAGCAGCGCCGCTGCCCAGTTGGGGGAGGGAGTCAGCAGATAGCCCAGGTGCTTCTTGTAAAAACCCCGTGCAACAACACCCAGCCAGACGCCGTCGATTACCAGGAACGCTGCAAAACTGATGACATACAGCTTCAGATACGTGCCCATGTCTTATCCCTTCCGTGGATTATCCGTCCCAGCATACGCCGGCAACGGTTCCGTCAACCGCTTGACAAAGTAAATGAACAAACCGGTTAACAGCAGGTTCAGTCCCAGCGACAGCATGGCAATGGTGACCACCGGACCGCCGATTCCATAACTGAGCGAAATCACCAGCACACCGGCCCCGACCTCTCCCCGTGGCCACATGCCGATGGAAACTGCCAGCCGTTCGCGCCAATGGGCCTCTTTTCGGTAGCAGAAAGCCGGGAACATCTTGCCCAGGTTTGACACCAGGGTGATCAACAGAACATGAAGCAGAATCCAGCCCCATGTCAGGGGCGGTTGACCGGCGGTAATCCGTCCGATGTCCAGTTCCGTTCCGGCAGCCGCGGCCACTGCTTCCGCAGCCGGCACACCGCCGGCGTGGAGAGAAGGTTCGATCATTTCAGCCATTGCCCCGCCCTGAACAGCCTGTTCTCCACCGAGAATCAGCGGCATGGACAATCCCACCAGTACCATGAAGACTGCCGCAACAATGGTGGTGACCCGTTGCTCGCTTTCTGTTTCCACCAGGTGATGACCATCGGACGCATCACCCGGCTTCCCGTTCACTGCAGGATAAGCCATTACACACCCCAGCACGAAAGCCGGCAGCAGCACTTCAATATGAATGGGTACCGATTCGTCAATGATCCTGGATCCGGCATACACCAGCTCGCTGACGCCCGTGATAACGATGGCATATGTCATCACCCAGGGCCAGGTGACCGGAATACGGATCTTGTGGAGAAAGACGTATCCCAGGATGAGCATGACCACCATAACCACCACAATCATGCCCAGCTGCCAGGCGATACCCACCATCAGCATTTTCAATGGAATCATCAACAGCACGGTATCCAGGTCATCAAAAATGGCCAGGATGCGTGCCTTTCTGTATAGCCAGGTTGTACCGAGTCCGGCAGCAGCCAGCATGGAAAACAGGATACCGGCCGAAGTGGGCGCGGCAAACCGTCCTGCCAGCAGGGTCTCCTTCCATGCATCCAGGTTGCCCCAGAACTCCGGCGGCAACAGGACAAAGACGAAATATCCTGTCACCAGGATCCACGGAAAACTGGCAGCCGTAAAGGCAACCACATAATCCCATCCATATTGCTTCAGGTTGGACTTGTCGATGTCAAACTCAAAACCCACCCGGATCATGATGAACGAAAGGCCGAGCATGGTCAGGAAACGGATCACATCCCCCACCGCACTGTACGACTCGCCAATAAGTCCCGGCAGCAGCTGAGACCCGATCAGTCCCACCAATAACAACAGGGAATACAACAGAACTTTCTTCATAACTGACCTTTCCTTTCTTCGCAATGACCACGTCAACCGTGGAGTAAGTCGTTAAACCCGCGTTCACTTGTTCAGATATTGCATGTAATAGCGCAGCAACGCATCATGGTGCGCATCACTGATTTGCCGGGAGACATCCCAGATTCTTTCACTGAGTACCGGATGCGCCCGAACAAACTGCTTGCTCAGTATAATGTAATAGTTCCGTATACTTAACGGAACGGGGTTGGCCACAACATTGTCTTTGACTGTTTTCCTTCGGGCCAGGACAGCTTCAATCTGTCGGCAGGTGGAAATCGCACCGTCCACCCGTCCGTTTGCCAGCATTGTCATTGCAAGATCCGTACTTTCCACCTCGTGGACATTCAGGTGATGTTCATTCAAAAACGGAATAATTGAATATCCACGGGGAACCGAAACGGTAATGTCCCGGGTTGCACTGAACCCTTCACCGTCCCATGACAGGGCCGTATGTAATCCGCGGTAGAGGCAATACTGCTCCTGGCTGATGTATCGCCGGGTGTCCAGTTGACCATCCCGGGATGGAAATACGCCGATCTTCAACCGCTCTGTGTTGAAACTGCCGATAATGGCGTCCGCCTTTCCTTTGCGCAGGTTCTGTTGACAGCGTCTCCACGGGAAGCGCTGATAAACAATCTCGATTTCAGGGATTTCCGCATCAATCATTCGGAGCAGTTCATACGTTACACCGCCATTGGGCCGGCGGACAGTGGCACCCTCTCCCATCCAGAACGGAAACACCTGTTTGTCTTCCGCGTTGAAAATGAGCCGGATCGGTTTTTTCTGCTGCTCCTCCTGGGCCATCGCCACATCCCCGCAAAGAAACGAAAGCAGAACGTACAGTCCGGCAAAAATGCCAGTCGTTTTCCGTGCAATCATTGCCGTAAAACCCCCCAATCACGTTGACCGGACGATTACCGCCTGGTCACAGTACCGGAACCGGAAGATCCGGATACCCCACCGCTCCGGCCGGCATTTTGTATCTTGTATGTTTATCTTATCACAGGGAACAACGGCCACAAGGGCCCACTGCCATTATTCAGCGGCAAAAGAAAAGTGCATCTGGACAATCATCCAGCTCCCGTTCCGTTTCTCCAGCACCCCTGTCCAACGGGTGTTTTCCCAGTTGGCCGGTTGTCCTTTCCATTCATTCCAATCATCCAGCACACAGTAGAACCAGGCCACCGTACCATTGTCATTCAACCGGATTCTCAGGTCCGCAATCTCATATCCCACGGCCCGGAAGTCATCGTGCATCCAGAATGTTTCGGATGAACGAAAATCGTTAAATCCACGAACCACCCGTTTTTCCGGATGCACACTGAGAAAATGTTCATCGTGCGCAATCACGGCATGCAGCTTGTCCAGGTCCTTGGTTTTTGCCCATCCGATGCAATCATGAATGGCCTGTTCTACCCTTTGCTGTTCGGCCGCCCGGTCAAACGCCGCCGGTTGCCGGTCGCAGGATGTTGTTATCAGGGCCCCGAATCCCAGCGTCAGGATCGCAATCAAACACGTCCACCTATGCATATTTCCCCCCTGATTATCAGATTTCAACTACTGGATCTGTTCATCGGACTTTACGGAAAATCCCGCACACAGTTCAACCGAGGCAGGTAAAACGGCAATTGAGGGTGATGAATCGGATATACTCCGGTTCTGCTGTCAGCGGGGTGACACCAGCGAAAGAACAGCAAACACATCCGTGACATACACCATCCAGTGAACCTCCCGGGCCTTGCCCAGGCAGATCTTGATCAGGGTGTAGGTCAAAAAGCCCCAGACCACACCCTCGGTAATGCTGAACGTCAACGGGATCAACACAAAGGACATGAATGCGGGAATGGCTTCCTCGAAATCGCGCCAGTTGATATCCATCAGCGGTTCCGTCATGTAAATCCCCACCAGCACCAGGACGGGAGCGGTAGCCACTGCCGGCACGAAAGACAACAACGGGGACAGGAACATGAACGGCAAAAACAACAGGCCGGTCACAACCGCTGTCAGGCCGGTGCGTCCCCCTTCGCGGATACCGGCCGCCGATTCCACGTATACCGTTCCGGATGAGGTGCCGAACAGCCCCGAGATCGTGGTGGAAAATCCGTCCATCAGCAATGCCTGGCCGATATGGATCGGTTCCCCTTCCGCATCCACCAGGCCGGCCACTTCGGCCACTCCCACAAAGGTGCCGATGGAATCAAACATATCCACGAAAAACAGGGCAAATATCGGGAGCACCATCCCCAGTTTCAACGCACCCATAATGTCCAGCTTGAAGAACACCGCCAGGTCCGGCATGGCAAACACCGCGTCCGGCACGGTAACCAGCGGGGCCTCCAGCCATCCCATCCCAACGCCGGCCAGTGAAACCCCGAGCGCCAGCAAGGAAACCACCAGGATACCAATGGTGAACGCCCCCCGAACCTTTCGGATGGTCAACGTGGCCGTCAGAATCAATCCCACCAGGAACAGCAGGATCACCACCGTCATCTGTCCCGCCCCCACAATGGTGGCCGGGTTGGACACAATGAAATTCACGCTCTTGAAACCGATAAAGGACAGAAACACACCGATTCCGGCTGCCAGTCCGCGACGCAGCGAATGGGGGATGGCGCGGACAATCTCGGTGCGGATACCGGTGATGGACAGCAGCATGAAGATAATCCCCGAGATAAACACCGCCCCCAGCGCGGTCTGCCAGGGAATTTCCATGCCGACAACAAGGCCATACGTGAAAAACGCGTTGATCCCCATGCCGGGTGCAACCCCGTACGGCAGGTTGGCGTGCAGCCCCATGGCCATGGAACTGAACGCACACACCAGCACCGTGGCAAACAGGACACCGGGAAACGGCATACCCGCATCCACCAGGATGGCCGGGTTGACCACCACGATGTAGGCCATGGCCAGGAACGTGGTAATGCCCGCGATCACTTCGGTGCGCACGTCCGTCCGGTTTTCCTTCAATTGGAACAGCTTATCCATACCGACACCTCTTCCCGATGGAAACGCTTGATTCAGAAACCATCTTAACCTGTTTGACACATATGATTTGCATGATTTCCATTATGACATGCGACCAGCGGCCATTCAAGGATACGAAATCACAAAATTGACACACCTGGTGGTTACGGGCCGGCAACAAGCCCGTCAAACATCCGTACCCTGAAGTGCAGAACAGTAATACAGGAGAAACCACATGAAAACATGCTGCACAATCCTCCTCAGCCTGCTCCTGGGAACCGGATTCCTGTTTGCGCAGGCAACAGAAACCACGCAAATGAAAACTGCGGCGGGTCCGGGCACCTACAAAATCCTCAGGAAAACAGACGGTCCCATTCGCATTCCGTTCCGCATGCACAAAGGCAAACCACTGATGGAACTGACCATCAATGACGAACCCGCCACCCTGATGATCGACAACGGGATCCTGTGGGACGAAGTGTGGCTGTTCGGTTCGCCGCTGGTGAAAAAACTGGGTTTGAAGCCGGTGGACCAGGCAACCATCGGGGGCGCCGGTGAAGGGGACCCCACCGCGGCATACACCTCAACCAACCTGAAACTGGGGTTCAAAGACATTGTCTTCTATGAACAGCCGTCCTTCGTATCACCGCCCGCATCCGGTTTCGCGAAGATCTTCCCGGGGGCGGATGGCCAGCTCTGCAACACCTTTTTCAAACATTTCGTGGTGGAATTTGACTTCATCAACAACGAAGTGATTCTCCATGATCCGGAGACATTCACTTACACCGGAAACGGCGCCATACTGGAACTGAAACTGAACAAGAGCGGCACCCACGCGGTACCCTTCGCCTTTGTGCTGAACAATGGCAAAGCATACAGCGGCTGGACCGACATTGATTTCGGCGGCATCCGTAACTTTAAGATTGCATTGAATAACGGCATGCACATCCCGTTACCCGCTGACGTGCAACCGACTGCCAGTCGGGGCGCCCAGGGAAAACAGCAGGAATACCGGGGGGAAATCCGGTCCTTCACCATCGGAGACTATGTGTTTGATCATCCGGAAGTCCACTTCGGTGACGAAGGTACCTCCCGGATCCATCCCGAAAACCTGGGTGTCATCGGCCTGCCGTTGTTCCTGAAATTCGACACCATCTTTGACTATATCCACTACAGAATATACCTGACCCCCAACGAAAACGCATACAAGGAACCGGGATTCCACCCGGTTTCACCCGCCAGTTAACCCCACACAACGAAAGCGGCGTGACTATTGCTCACGCCGCTCCTCTTTTTCCTGCAGTTGACCGGGACGCTACGACTCCATGGTCGCCGGCACCCTTGGCTTCTGCTCCCGGTTTTTTCGGAAGCGGTTGATCCCTGCCACCACCATGAACATGAGACCCATACCAACGAGACCTGCACCGGATTCCAGCATCAACACCTTGCCTTTTGTATGTCCCAGGATCACCCAGATCACCCCAACGGACACCCAGATGGAACCGGGGATAACCAGGCGTCCCTGCTTCCTCAGGACGAA
>CAZDKZ010000078.1:0-11093 GCA_964506215.1 uncultured Holophagae bacterium | reverse complement strand
TCTTTGACCAGCAGCGTGGAACGGGCTCCGGTTCCCTGCGTCTCTTTTCGAAAAACATGCAGACGCGACTTCGGGACAGGCAATCTTCCGGTACTTTCTCGTTCACAGCCCGGCTCCACGAACTGGTTCCGGATGAGGCCCGCGTTTCGTTTGATGGTGATTTCTCCGTGGAAAACATGGACAAGAGCTGGCATTTTCGTTCAGCCCTGAAAGACGGGGAGCTCCACTGGCCGGAACCGGGCAATGAAACGGATAACAAGTTAACCCTGGCCCACGCTTCCGGCGGCTGGCAGTTTGCCGCGGATGTCTCGGATATTGGTTTTGTGAACCGGTTGTTCTCAGGGAAGCATGGGCTTTCGCTTCATGGACCGGGTGGGGTTTCGGGCGAGGCCGTTCTGGACAATGGACAGTTTTCTGACGGGACCCGTTTCGCTTTTGATGTGCCGGAGGTTGAAGCGTCTTTACTGGGCTACCGGGCTGCCGGTCAGGCACAACTCTCTGGTTCCATCCAATCGGATCCGCTGTCACTGGAAACCGGAAAGAAGGCGGAGGTTCAACTGACAATAACGGACTACCGGGTGTTCCTCCCCGAATCGGAGGTCAGTCACAGCTCCGGAAAGAAAATGACGGCCTTTATCGGGATTCCGGATTTCAAATTGACCCGTGAGCGTCCCCAGGTGGAAATGCGGATCGAAATGACCGAAAACACCATCCCGGATATCAGCACCTATAATCACCTGTGGGCCGAAGATGCACCATTTCAGATTGTCAGCGGGAAAGCGTCCAGCAGGGGTGTATTGACTTTTTCGGACACGACCGGAACCATGCATGGATCCTTCCGACTGACAGCGCCCGGTGCCCGAACGCTCTTCGAGGGCGTATCGGTTTCCGGGGACCTGTCGCTGGACATCAAACTGTCCAGTCCGGACCCCGTCTCCATGATGTTTGACGTTAGCGGTTCCCGACTGGCACTGGAACACGCCTACGTGGGGCCGACACCGGATGATCGTGACTGGGAACTGGTGTGTGAATTGAATGACTTCCAGCTTCACTGGGACAAGCCGTTGCAGTTTGGCGGTGAGGTGGATATGACCATGACCGATACCGAACCGATCATTCATTATTTCACCCAGCAGCACCATTTTGTAAAGTATGTGTCCGGGATCCTCAATATTCAAAACATTTTCGGTTCTACCCGGATACAGTTGGACGAAGAGTATCTGCATGTCCGGAACCTGGAAATCACCGGTGATGTGCTTCACATGATGGGCAAATTGCGCATGAACCGGGCTTACAAGCGCGGGGCGTTGTATGTGCAGTTTCGCCGGATTCCGTTCCTGGTGACGATCGAAGGGGACGAACGCAGTCCCCACATGTTCGGGGCAAGGAAAAAGTTTGAGGCGTTTGATGTGGCGCAACAGGAGAAGCCATGAGTGCAACGCCGGGTCCCCGTGTCCTGGTTATCGGTGGCGGAGCGGCCGGGCTATTGGCGGCTGGACGGGCCGCGGAATGCGGTGCCTCGGTTCTTGTCCTGGAGAAGATGGGGCAGCTGGCGCGCAAACTCTGCATTACCGGCAAGGGACGTTGCAACATCAGCAATTCGGCGAAACTGGATGACTTCATGGCGCATTTTCCGGGAACGGGGACGTTTCTCAAGGATGCTTTCCAGGCCCTGTTCAGTAAGGAACTTGTCGCATTGCTGGAAAAGCACGGACTCCCAACCGACGTGGAACGTGGTGGGCGGATATTTCCAAAAAGCGGAAAGGCGCCGGATGTGAAAGCGGCGCTGTTGCGGTGGCTGAAACCGTTGGATGTGTCTCTGCGGGAGAACGCGAAGGTACAAAAACTACTGGTGGAAAACGGGAAGGTGACAGGTCTCCTGGTAGACGGCACGAAAATTCCTGGAGATGCGGTAATCCTGGCAACCGGTGGGAAATCCTATCCCGCTACCGGTTCAACCGGTGATGGATACCGGCTTGCCGGGGAAACCGGTCATCGGATTGTACCGGTGCGGCCGGCACTGGTTCCGCTGGAAACGGCAGGCCGGTTCACCGGGCGGATGAAGGACTTGAACCTGCGGAATGTGGAGGTGGATCTGCTGGTGGACGGCAAACGGGTGGGTCGCCAGTTCGGGGAACTGACCTTTGCACCGTTCGGTGTTACCGGTCCCACCATCCTGACATTGAGTTCACAAGCCGTGGACGCACTGGATCGGAAGCGGGCGGTTTCCATCCGGGTGGACCTGAAGCCTGCGCTGGATGAAAAAAAGCTGGATGCCCGGATCTTGCGGGACTTTGAGAAACGGTCCGGTGAGCCTATGCACAGTGTATTGCGGGGATTGATACCCGGTCCGCTGGTACCGGTCTGCCTGGGGGCGACCCGGATTCACCGGGATCGGAAACCCCCGCAGGTACCGGCAGCAGACCGCCGAAAAATTCGGGACTGGCTCAAATCCAATACCTGGGAAATCAGCGGACACCGTGGCTTTGCCGAGGCCATTGTCACAGCCGGGGGGGTGGACATCCGGGACGTGGATCCACGGAGCATGGCATCACGGGTGGTCAGTGGTCTCTACATTGCCGGCGAAATTCTGGATGTCCAGGGGGATACCGGCGGCTTTAATCTCCAGGCGGCATTTTCCACCGGCTGGCTGGCCGGTGAATCCGCTGCACAAGGACGGGGACATGAATAAAACGCAAGGTTTTCAGTTGGGACTGGCATTGAGTGGCGGTGCAGCACGCGGATATGCGCATATTGGTGTGTTGAAAGTGCTGGAGGAAGCCGGTGTGCCGATCTCCCATGTTGCGGGGACCAGTGTGGGCGCCGTGATCGGGGCGCTGTTCTGTGGCGGGTATGGATGGGCGGAAATCTGGGAACTGGGACAGCATATCAAGTGGCGGTCCGTGGTGGAGCCGGTGCTTCCCCGTATGGGACTGGTTCGAACAGAACCCATGGCGGAGTTGCTGGATGAACTGCTCAAGGAGCGCACGTTTGAAGAACTGTCAATCCCGTTCCAGGTGATTGCGGTGGACCTGGAGGCAGCGGAAGAAGTGGTTTTTTCCACTGGTTCCGTTGCACGGGCGGTTCAGGCAAGCGCTTCCGTGCCGGGTATCTTCGAGCCCCAGGAACGCAAGGAACGCCTGCTGGTGGATGGGGGTGTGATCAACAACCTGCCCAGCTTACGGGTGCGGGAAATGGGTGCGGACAAAGTTATCGCGGTGGACCTCAACGCGGATCGTACGGACCCCCACAGGCCCCAGAGTCTCCTGGACGTGACCTACCGGACATTTTCCATTCTCATGTGGAATGCCAGCCGAGCCGGTCGCAGAGACGCGGATGTACTCATTGAGCCGGCCCTTTCAGCGTACCGGTATCATGATCTCTCTGCCGCGGAAGAATTGTTTGACCTGGGCGTATTGGCCGCCCGGGAAGCGCTTCCGGAAATCCGCGCGCTCATGACGGTATAGGCGCGCCTTCTTCTGCAGTGTCCGTTACCGGCAGAGTTTCGACCGGTTTCGGCCGTCGCCAGAACGGTTTGACGAAATGGCCTTTTCGATGGGACAGCACCAGGAACAGGATCCCCACCGAGGTACACAGGACGATGGTGATCAGCGAGGCTTCGATGCCGAACGCGCCACCGGAAAGCAGTTCGTTTCCTGCAGGATTGGATTGCATCAGGCCCTTTGCATTGGTGCCCGATACATTGACGCCGAAAACAGCACCCTGGACAAAGTTCCATGCTGCGTGCATCCCGATGACCATCCACAATCGGTTGGTATACAGGTAGACCGCGCTTAACAGGATGCCGGCCTCCAGCGCGATGGCTGCGCTGCTGAACAGCGTTGCGTTGGGATTGGACCCATGGGCGAATCCGAACAGCAGCGCGGATATCAACACCGCAATCCAGGTCCCGAGACTCTCCTGGACAATCCGGAAGATGACGCCGCGGAACAGGATTTCTTCAAAGAACCCGGTGAAAATCGAGGCAAAGAAGGGCGTAATCATAACCAGGGCGGGATTCCATCCGGTCACCTGGTAGCCGCCGGCCAGCCAGATTACGGTGAAGCTGACAATCATCAGCAAAGCGCCGACACCATAGCCGATACCCATTTCAGGCAGCGCATGTCGCCTGGACAATTCGGACAGATCCCGTCGTTCAACAAGTCGAAGATAGGCCAGGTAGGCAAGGGTTACCATGGTGGCCGACAACACCCACATGGCGCTGACCCAGGCGATGGGTCGTTCATCACCGGGGAACAGGATGTGCCCCAGTGGTCTGAAAATGAGACTGATGACGGCGACTGTGCCCAGCACCATGATCATTGCGATGATGATGCGACTCAGCGGGAACATGACGATCTTTCGTGCAATTGATGGTTGCGGCTGTGCGGTTGTTTCCTCTGACATGTGTTTCCTCTCTATCGGATTTGGACAGGTGGAATGACCAGCTGCATGACAAGTGTACGCAACACGTGCTTTTCAGGTTACGCAAACATTCATACATCTCGGCGATGCACTGACGCCATTACTGTCCAGTTGAAATTGACGTTACGGTATATCTTTCACTTCATGCCAAGGAAGATGTGGCATTCAAGGTCGTGGCTCCAGTGACCGTGTGCCTGGTTGTTGACCTGCGCCAGAATGGTGTTCGGAAGTGACCTTTCCGATAAGCCAGCAGCAATAAGAGCCCGCTTGTAAACAGGCAAATCAGAATTGTAATAATGGAACCTTCTGCTCCAAAAGCACCACCAGTCAGAATGTCCGGTCCTTCCAGTTTTGCTATGAACAGACCATTGGCTGTATTACCCGATACGTTGATGCCGAATACCGTCCCCTGCAGAAAGTTGAATCCGGCATGGACGCCGATAACCATCCACAAACGGTTGGTCAACAGATAGAACGCACTGAACAGGAGCCCGGCCTCAAGCGCAAGCATGGAACTACTGAGGATTGTGGCGTTGGGATTGATCGCATGGGCGAATCCAAACAATATGGAAGAAACAACGATCGCGATCCAGGTGCCCAGGCTCTCGTGAAGGACGCGAAAAAGAATGCCACGAAACACAATTTCTTCAATGAAACCAACAAATATCATTGCAAAGAATGGTGGGATGAGAACACTGAGGTGTCCGACTGCTTCGACACGGTACAGTCCCAGCATCCACATAATGAATACACTTGAACACATCAATGCGCCGCCGATCAGGTATCCCACAGTGAACTCGGAAAGGGCAGCTTTTGGCGCCAGTTCGGATAGTTCTCTTCGCTCCACGAGCCGGACATATGCGATGTAAGCGAGTGTGATAAGAATGGAACACACTGTCCATTTGGTCACCAACCAGATGACAGGTTTCTTGCCATCCGCAAAAAACATCTCTTCAAACGGGTTGATGATGGCACTGAGAAGAAAGACGGTGGCGACGATAAATCCGATGGCGACAATGATACGGACCAGCGGGAACATTACAATCTTTCGTGCAATGGATTCTTTGCTTGGCTCAGCGGCTGCCTGTGACATGTGTTTCACCTCAACTGGAATTGGGCAGGTGGCATAACCATCTGCACACAATATGTACGCTGAGGCGGGTTGTTAGGTTAACAGGTTACATGTCTGTGCATGGGCAATGGCCAACGGGTACATTCCCGACGTGAGTAAGCTGAATTTCAGGGCTTGGCGGCCCTTGTCGCAATAAAGGCATGTCCAAACCGGTTGAGCGGATGACTTTCGACGTGGTGAACATCCTCGTAGAAACCGGTTAACACAAAACCGGCGTTCAGCTGACCGGCGATCTGGTCCGTGAGGGTGTGGCCGAATTCCAGCGACCAGCCATTGGCCAGATAGTCGGCCTTCTGCTCCGCTGTCAGGCGGGCGTCGTCGGAATAGGGCAGAGGGTGGGTCAGGATCGGTTCATCGGTGCCGTCCAGATCCTCGTCCGGCAGCATGTAGAGTAACGGATTGGCAAATCCGGCCAACAGGATGCCGCCGGGTTTCAACACCCGGTAGGCTTCCCGCCAGACCGGGAGAATGTCCGGTACAAAACAATTGGCCACCGGGTGAAATACCAGGTCAAAAGTTTCGTCGTCAAACACCGAAAGGTCACGCATGTCTCCCTGGACGATGTCCATGGCAAGATTCTCCCGTTCTGCAACCATCCGGTCCTGTTCCAGTTGTTTCGTGGAAAGATCGTATACTGTGAGGATTGCGCCCGCAGCGGCGAAGACCGGGCATTGCTGACCACCCGCACTGGCCAGTCCGAGAATCCGAAGACCGTTCAGTGGCGGGAACCAGTTTCGGGGAACGGGCTTTGTGGGGGTCAGCAGCACGGACCAGTCACCCGTTCGAGCATCGGCGATCATCTGCGGGGAGACAGGGACGGTCCATTCATTGGAATCGGTCACTTTCCGGTCCCAGGTGGTCTGGTTGTGGTTCAGAACGTCTCGATTACTCATGGTGATTCCTGCTCGTGGTGAAAGAGAAGGGGACCGGCTCCGCCAATTGGAACCGGCCACACCTTTTTCGGTTCAGTATGCGCGCAGCACTTCCACTTCGTCGATGGACATGGGCTTTTTCTTGCCCAGGAGCTGCTTGCCTGTCTCGGTAATCAGATAGTCTTCCTCGTTGCGGATGCCGCCGAAGTCCTTCCATTTTTCGATTTCATCATAATTGAGGAAATCGGTATGCATGCCCTTTTCCCGCCAGAGATCAATCAACTGGGGAATGAAATAGACACCGGGTTCGATGGTCAGCACATAGCCCGGCTGCAACGGTTTGGCCAAACGCAGGGACTTGAGTCCGAAAAGGGTGCTCCGTTCCGCGCCGTCATAGCCCACCAGGTTTTCGCCCAGGTCCTCCATGTCATGGACATCCAGTCCCATCATGTGACCGATGCCGTGGGGGAAGAACAGGGCATGGGCACCTGCTTCCAGTGCGTCATCCACGTTGCCTTTCATCATACCCAACGCTCTCATCCCTTCCGCGGTGGCCCGGGCGGCGGCGAAATGCACGTCCCGGTTGGGAACGCCGGGAGCCAGGGTGTCTACCGATGCCTTGTGGGCGGCCTGCTGGACCGCATAGATCAGTTTCTGCTTTTCGGTGAACGTGCGGCTTACCGGGAAGGTGGACGTCAGGTCTCCGGCATAATGCATGGCATTTTCCGCACCGGTGTCCAGCAGGAACAGGTCCCCTTCGCTGATCCGGTTCCCGTGATAGTGATTGTGCAGGGTCTGGCCGTTAATGGTGGCAATTACCGGGAAGGACACGTGTCCACCGGCCGCCATGGCCACTTTCTCCACTTCAGCGGAAATTTCCGATTCCAGCATGCCGGGGCGGGCCAGTTTCATGGCTGCCACATGCATATCCACCGAGGTATTGACCGCGTCTTCAATCTGTACCACTTCTTCATCCGATTTCACCGATCGCATGGCAATGACGGCCTTGATGAACTCAAGCGAGGCCAGCTCACCGGCCTTGTGGGGATGAATATCCAGAAGGTCCATGAGTTTCAGCTTGTTGGCTGCCCGGTAGGGAGGCAGGAAGTGGACTTTGCGTCCCTGCTGCTTTGCACCGCCCATCATTTCGGTTAACGCGGTCAGCGGTCGGGTATCCGTGATGCCCACCTGTTCGGCCCGTTCCTTGATGGTGGGGAGGAAGCCCATCCAGACGATATAATCAATGGACAGTTCATTCCCGAAGATGATCTCTTCGCCGGAATCCAGGTCGATCACCGCTGCCAGGTCCGGGTCATCCAGGCCGAAATAGTACAGGAAGCTGGAGTCCTGGCGAAAATGATACATATTGTCTTCATAGTTCATGGGGCTGTCCGAGTTGCCCAGGAAGAGCAGCAGTCCCGAATCCATGGTTTCCTTCAGTTTCGCGCGCCGGTTCACATAAGTCGCGGTTCCAAACATGGTGTCTCCTTCCAGAATATCTGTGCGTCAACGTTGCTTCAGATAGTATAGCGCCCCGGTTCCCCTCATCCAAGTGCGGGATGCCGCTGACCGCGATTCGGTGTAGAATGGGGGCGAGACAAATCCCGGGAGTGGAGCATACCATGAATGCAAGATGTGACTGGTGCGGAAACGATCCGCTGTACGTGCAATACCATGACGAGGAATGGGGTGTGCCGGTTCATGATGACCGGAAGCATTTTGAATTCCTGGTGCTGGAAGGTGCCCAGGCCGGTTTGAGCTGGATTACCATCCTGAAGCGACGGGAGGGCTACCGGAGGGCTTTTGATGATTTCGACCCGGTGAAAGTAGCGTCCTATGATGACCGGAAAGTTGAAGCCCTTTTGCAGGATACCGGGATTATCCGGAACCGTCAGAAGGTGAAGTCGGCCATCAACAATGCCCGGGCATTCCTGGCGGTACAGGCGGAATTCGGCACCTTTGACCAGTATATCTGGTCCTTCGTGGACGACAAACCCATCATCAACCGGTTTAAAACCATGGCCGACATTCCAGCTGAAACACCCCTTTCTCTGAAGCTGAGCAAGGACTTGAAGCAGCGCGGCTTTTCGTTCGTGGGTCCCACCATCATGTATGCCCACATGCAGGCCATCGGTATGGTCAACGATCACGTGGTCAGCTGTTTCCGCTACCGGGAACTGGTGGAACAGCACGGGTAAGAAAAAGCCCGCCGGCGGGCGGGCGTAATCCATCAGTTGGCAGTTTTCAAGGGTTGAAACATGGGATCCCATGGGGGCAGGACAATGGGTTCCTGTTCCAGAATAGCCAGGATGTCTGCCGGTACATATTCCTTTTTGGCAATGATGACCATCACATACTTGTCAAACCACGTATCCGTCATGTGAAGATAACCCGACTTGCCGGACCTGGAACCCCATGAATTTTCCACCAGCCACTTGACCGGTTTGCCATTTTCCAGGTCGACACCGGTCAATACCATGGCATGGGTGGGGCCTACCGAGTTGGTTTCAAACAGTTCTTCCCGGGTCATGGAAAACGGCATGCCGTACAGGCTTTCCAGATCCCGGATATCCGCCGCGAGCAGGCCCTCATCCCGCAGGAATTCACTGCCTACATCGCAGGCAAACCAGACCGGCGTTTCATCCTGCAGCATGGTCAGCGTGAGGTGCTTCAGCGTTTCCAGCGGAATGTTGGGAAAGGTGATGGTGGGGCGGTCGGCCATGGGCTTGTCCAGGTCGATCTGATACAGTTTTCCGAAGGCCCGGTTGGGAATGGACATGAGTGTCACATAGTCTTTCAGCGGCTCGCCAATGACGTCCCTGTAAAAGCGGACCGGGGACCAGTCCTGGTATTCGGTGAGATTGCCCGTGGCATCCTTGTATCGCCACTTGAAGCTTCTGGGCGGCAAGCCGAAATTGACCACCAGGATCCGGTACACATCCTTCAGAGCGGCAATCTTGATGGATTCGATGGCGGCCATGTCTGTGGCGCCGCGAATCTTCAGGGCATATTTTTTCAGTAGCATGGTCAACGTATTGTTCAATGTGCGGGAATGGGACGAACTGTAGGTTTCCGGCATCACCTCCCGGGGTACCACCCCATACTTGTTGACCAGATCCACCATGCCGGTCCAGTAACCGCCGTCCTGGACAATATGGTTGAATATCCATTCCACGCGCCGATTTTCCATGGGCTGATCCCGGGTGGCGATAACTTCTTCCAGGAACAGGTTGGCCTTTTCCAGCTTGTCATAGAAAAACAGGTAGCTGTGGGATAACTGGATATCCTTCATGTTCAGGTTTTCGGCGGCCACCGGTCTCAGGATGTTCAGTCCGGAGAACATCCAGCACCGGCCGGTGGATTGCTGGTCGGTAATCTGCTGTCCATCCAGCCGGATGGCGAAATGATCATCCACAGCCAGCAACAGGTCCCGGTTGGATACCAGTTTAGCCGCGTCCGTGTCTGCCAGCGCGTTTCTTGCAAATACCAGTGATCCGGTCAGTTCCACCGAGTTTTCCAGTTCATTCAGCAGTTTCAGATCGATGCCCGCGGCGCGCTCCCCGGCCAGGCCGGTGCCGATGGTGAGCCAGATCAGCAGGACCGGAATCCAGATTCGTTTCATCAATGACCTCCACGTTTTTTCGTGTGTACCGAGTGGTTTGAACACCAGTATACCGGATGTACGAACGGAACATGCGCAGGTTACCGAAGTTTCCTTGTCGCCGGTGTTGGCGATGGGTACAATAGGATCGACCGAAATCAAACAACTGGGAGGCGAGCATGAGATTGTTATCCTGGAACGTCAACGGCATCCGCGCCGTGGAGAGAAAGGGATTTTCTGAATGGCTGGTGAAGGACAATCCGGATATCCTGTGCCTGCAGGAAACCAAGGCAATGCCTGAACAGGTACCGGCAGAGATACAGGGGTTGACCGACTGGCACCAGCACTATTGTTCGGCGGAACGGAAGGGCTACAGCGGTGTCGGTGTATTGTCCCGGCCGGAGCCGGTTGACGTCCAATTCGGGCTGGGTGTGCCCGAGTTCGATGCCGAGGGGCGTACCATTATCGCGTTTTACCCGGATTTCGTGCTGTTCAACATCTACTATCCCAACGGCAAGCAATCAAAGGAACGGCTGGATTTCAAGATGCGGTTCTATGACGCGTTCCTGGAAAAGGCTGAAGAATTGCGGAAGGCCGGTCACAGCATCGTGGTGTGTGGGGACGTGAATACCGCCCACCGGGAAATTGACCTGGCCCGGCCGAAAGAAAACGAAACGGTATCCGGATTCCTGCCCGAAGAGCGTGCCTGGATTGACAAGTTCCTGGACCATGGATACCTGGACACCCTGCGGTTGCATCATGAAGAAGGGGAACTGTATTCCTGGTGGGATTACAAATCCCGGGCCCGCGAGCGGAACGTGGGATGGCGGATTGATTATTTCTTCGTTTCGGAAGATTTGCGGGACCGTGTGAAGGATGCGTTTATATTGAATGATGTCTACGGATCCGACCACTGCCCCGTCGGCATAGAACTAGCGGAAGGTTAAGTGTTCCCGCAAGGTACTGCCGGTTCTTTTGACCGGATGACGGTGTTGAATGGATCGAACCCTTACTCACGTACGTCCCATGTACGCTCCGTCGGCTTCGATCCATCCGCCTTGTC
>CAZDKZ010000077.1:0-11101 GCA_964506215.1 uncultured Holophagae bacterium | reverse complement strand
AGGGAGATGTCGTCTGTGGCTTCCGCGTACCCCATCAACTCCGCCTTCAGCGCTGCCACAATTCCCTGGGCAGACATATCCTTCACCTCGCGGAGAACCGATTCGAGGCGCTGCTCACCGAATGCACCCATGGTATGCTCACCATGCTCCCAGAATCCGTCCGTGAACAGCAGCAGGATGTCCCCTTCCCCCATCAGGTTGATATCATTGATCACATAGTTGGACTTCTGGCCCAGCGGACTGATCGCCACTTTCCGATCCACATCGTCTTTTGAAGGCATGGTGCCGATGGGTGGAAACGTTCTCGGCATGTCCCGGGCAACCGTCACCATCTGGTCATAGGCATGGGAAAACACCATGGGAAATGGATGAGCTGCGTTGATGAACCGGAACATGCCGTCCTGGGAAATCTCGCCGTACAACATGGTCAGATACTTGCGCAACGATGAGGAGTAGTAGAAGCGGGTATTCAGGTTCTCAAACAACCGGGTGGTAACGGTTCCGTACATATCCAGTTCATACAGGACACCCAGCAGAAATGCCTGGTGCAGCATAGCTGCCAGCGCAGCATCGGTCAGCTTGTGACCGGCAGCATCCGCAACCAGGACACCGGCGCGGGTTCGATTGCGCTCCAGCATTCGAACCACATCGGGGAGACCCGCGCGTTCCGCCTCCCGGATCCGGGCATCCAGGTCATAACGCTGGTTAAAGTCCAGGTAAATAATATGATCACCGCCCACCTTGCCGTTGAGCGGCATGGATTCGCCGGCGATATCAATGCCCGGAAGCTGCGGCACATCACCGGGATCCGGTTTGACCTGGCTGGCAATTTCTTCAAAGTTTCTCAGTTCAGACTTCAACCGATTAAAATGGCGTTCAATCTCAGCCATGGATTCTTTCATGCATTTCCTCTCAAGCCTACAGGCATTGAACCTGCCGGCGCAATTCCAACTCCCGGTACCCTACGATGAACTATCCCAATGTGTTTCCGGTGATCAGAATGTAAAGAATCATACCGGCCATGCAAACCGGACAGACCAGGTACACGGAAACCCCGTACCACACGCGGAACACCGAACTTTCATGCATGTGGCTGCCTTCCGAAATGGCGGCCATGAAGGCCTTCAGCCCCCACTTGTAGGCCACAAAGAGGCACATGAGGAAACCGCCGATGGTTAACGAGAGATTGCCGAACACAAAATCCACCCGGCCCAGCACGTTCCAACGGGTCAGCAGGTCAACAGACCCCAGCGACAGCGCGGAGGGGATCCCCAGCACGGCGGTGATGATACCCAGGGAAGCCACCGCTTTTTTCCGCGAAACGCCCTTTTCATCAATGAGATAAGCGGAGATCACTTCCAGCAGGGAAACGGTGGACGTCAGGGCGGCAATGGCCAGCAGGATGAAGAATACCAGGGCCAGCACCTGCCCCATGGGCATGGTCTGGAACACATCCACCAGCACTTCGAAAATCAGGGACGGACCCCCTTTCTTGGGCGCCCCGCCCAGTACGGGAAAAATCATCATCCCGGCCATCAAGGCAATGAAGGTATCGAAGAATGTTACGGAGAGACCGGATGTGAACAGGTTGTCGGTTTTCCGGATGTAGGAACCATAGGTGATCATGGCACCCATGCCCAGTGACAGGGAAAAGAACGCCTGACCCATGGCCATCATGACCGTTGTGGCTGTTACCTTGGAAAAGTCGGGATAGAGATAGAATTTCACCCCGTCCATGGCCTGGGGCAGCGTCAGCACATAGCCGATAATACACAACATGAGCACAAACAGTACCGGCAGCAGGATCCGGGCCGCTTTCTCAATACCGTTTCGCACCCCGCCGGCCACCACGTAGACCGTCAACGCCATGAACAGGAACAGGTAAACCACCTGGGACACGCCGTCTGCCGCGAAGCTGTTGAAAATTTCTTCCGCACCCTTACCGGCATGGAGGGCACCGGTCGCCGCCTTGAGAATATAAGACAGGGTCCACCCGGCAATCACCGAATAGTAAGAGAGAATGGCAAACCCGGTCAGTACACCCAGTCCGCCCACCAGCCACCAGACAGACCTGGGCGCCAGATCATGAAACGCACCCACAGGGTTCTTCGCCGCTGTCCGACCGATAACCAACTCGGTAATCATCACAGGAAACGCAAGGATCAGGACACAAAGGATGTACAGAAAAACAAAAGCGCCCCCGCCATTGGCACCGGTCACATAGGGAAAACGCCAGATATTGCCCAAGCCGATGGCCGACCCGGAAGCCGCCAGAATAAAACCCAGTTTGGAACTCCACTGCCCTCTCTGCTGCATGAAACACCCCATCCCATCTTATTTTGATGCGTGCATTATAGCATGGGGGACCGCCGGATTTGCGCACCCGTATCCAACGTTGTGGGGTGAGCAGATGATCTTCATGCTAAAATCAAGCCACTGATACTGAGCTTGAACAGGGGGCGTCATGAACTGTGTGATGCGTTTGATTACCGGTTTGCTGTTATTAACTGTTTCCATCCGGGCCCATGCTGACCAGGTATCCCATGAAACCATTCAGGTGATTCCGCATATCGCTTCCAATGCCCACTGGTACACCCTTCTGGAAACCATGAATGGAGATGCCGAAACACACACATTCACCGTTGTGGGCAAGGACCCCACCGGTGCAGAAATCGCTTCCCTGCAACAGTCCATTCCGGGAAACGGTGCTATTCAGTCCCGTGTCCGGGACCTGTTTCCGACTGACTACATGAACATAAAACGGATCGAAATCAAAGCGGAACCATACCTGGTGGGCAAACTCTATACCGCGCAGCGATTCGCATTCGCTTCAGGTGGCGAACAGACCGGCCTGATGGTGGGCCTTCCGGAACCGAGAGCAGTCCTTTCCGTTCCCCATATCACGCCGTCTTCGGAAACCAGTCCATGGTGGACCGGACTGGCATTGACCAATATCAGTACTGTCCCCGTCCATGTATTTTTCAGGGACGATGCGGGAACCTGGATGCTGCTGAGAGAAAACCTCGGTCCCAATGAACAGTTTGCATTTGTCACCCGGGACCTGCTGGGCGCGGACAGCACCGTCAAGGCCGGTGACGTCTTTGCCTACACAACAGATGCGGCATTGGACGATGGCAATAAAGGTATAAACGGCGGATGGCCGGTCAACGCATTGGCAGGGGAAACCGCGTATGGCATGCGGCCCACCCAGTCAAATCCCGATGCCGGCTACGGGTTCTCCGAAGCCTATCAACTCCGTGGCTGGCAGGTTGACGAACTGGGCAACAATATCACACACAATTTCGGATCTACCCATTATGTACCGTTGGACCAGGTCAGCGGGATGACCGGAATGCTCCGGGATACCGACGAGTGGGACGGTGTTGCATACCGGAACGTAACCGGGCAAACCCAACGCCTCCGGATCCGTCATTATGACAGCAGCGGCACCCGACAACTGGTGAATGGCGAAGGGACCCTGTGGATGGACGTGACCGCAGGAAGCCGGGTGGTGTTTGTACCGGACAGTCTGGGATTCGACACATCCTTTCCCGGTATGCTTGTGCTGGACGTTGTGGACGCCTGGGGGATGCCATTGCCCGACGCCATCGGGGACACGATCTATCTTAATGGCGACCTGGAAGACGGCGTAAAGGGCCGCTCGGTGTTGGGCGGTGGCGACGTACCCACCGACCTGGCCGAAAGCAGTCACCTTCGTGTACCGGTCACCCTGGACAGCAGCAACGGCGCACTGGTAACCGTATTCAACCCGACGGCTGCCGATATCACTGTTTCTTTTGAAGCCCGGGACACGGCGGGCGTAATCCAAACCATTGACGAGACACTGCTGAACATCGAACTTCCCCCAAAAGGATTCCGAACCGTGAATGTCTCGGATATGTTTGCTCCAGCGGTCACGTTTTCCGGAACCATTGCCGCTTCTACCGCAACCGGCGCCATCCTGGGGCTGGCCAACCGGTATACCGTCATGGAAACCAAGGACACCACCAATATCAACGGACTGGTAATGGCCCCCTGCAATCCACCGGACGGCCTGTATGACATCGCACCGGTGCAGATGAATGGGGAATTCACGCCGGAATCCTGGTCGACTACCGCCACGGACGAGAATCAGTTTGTCATGAGCTATGCAACGCTGAACGGGGATATCCCCGTGAAACAGAGCCAACTGCTGGTCAACGGGGTCCCCATGGTCACACTACCATCCGCAGAACCCGTCTTATCAGGAGAGGCTGCTTTTGACCATGTCTTTGACGCAAGCGGCGAAGCCACGGTGACCTTCCGGCTCTTTGCAGACGACGGCAACACCGTACCGGACGCAGCACGAACAGAATCGATTACCGTCGGTGAAGCCCCGATATTGGCCTCGCTCACATATTTCGACGATGCGCACAATCCAACGGATACGCTGCAGGTCAATGAACCGTTCTATGTGGCCTATAAGATTCATCGCACAGACGGCGGGGAGATTGCAGAAGTTCAACTGATAATGAGTCCGGATGACGGACTGACCGACGATGATATCCGCTTCACGGTCCCGTCACCCGGAAACAGTGTGACCGGAGAGGTCTTCGTTGAAGCGGGTATCAGCTATACACAGAGTGACAGTATGAAAGTCAATCTGTTGCGGATCAGACCGGAAGTGGTTGTTTTCAATGCCGCACTGGAAAGCGCACCGGCCCAGCTTGCAACCGGGATATACCGACTGCCCCCGGAACGGGTATACGAAGAATTCGAAAACCACATCCTGTATACACGGCTCAATGTCAATGCCGTTGCCGAAATCATGAGCCGGCCCGGGGTGCTGGCGGAAGGAACCCGGCAGATGACTCTCGAAGAGGCCACCGCAATGATCCAGTATGCCCTGAACTCAACCGTATGCTACGGGGTGCTGCTCAATGATTATTTCAACACGGTAACCATTTATACCGCGGAAGGGGATTTCCGGGGCACGTTGGGCGGCCAGACCCGGGAAGCAGAACAGAACGTGGATGACCTGAAGATCCTCTACCATTTTGACGAATAGGTCGGCAGCAGCGTGAACCGACAGGCTTGAAATGAACAACATACAATCCTGTATATGCGCACAGGTTTGTCGTTACCGATCATTGAGTTTCGCAGAAATGGACGTCCCGTCCAGCCGGTCGTATTTCCAGCCAGATTAACCGGTTCAATCACTTCGCTGTGCTATACTGATCGCGTCGGAGAGACCATGACAGGTAAACGAAAACTGATCGTCGTGGAAGGGATTCCACGCACCGGCAAAAAACAGTTCGCTGCGAAACTTGCACGGACACTCCAGTATCACCGGATTGATGAACCCGTGCCGGACAGTGGTATTCTGACATCGTTTTACCGGGGTGGTGAACGCTACACCCTGGCTACCGAATTGTATTTCCTGGTGGCCCGGTACAAACAGCTCTCCGAGGCCATGGAACGGGACCTGTTCTCCCCCAATGAAACCGTCCTTTCCTTCATGATGGAAAAAAGCCGGATCTATGCGTCCATGACCCTGACCGAGGAAGAACAACGGATTTATGACAGCATCTACGGTATGCTGTCCCGGACCGGAATCGAGCCGGACCTGGTGGTTTACCTGTATGCGGACCCGTCCGTTATTCTGCGCAGAGTACGCAGCGCACCCATCACCGGTGAAGAATTCATGACAAGGGAATACATCGAATCCCTCATCGAGGCATATCATGCATTCTTTTATCGTTACACCACCTGTCCCGTAGTATTTTTCGACGTCAGTGAATATCCGGATTGGGACACGGACGGCGATGCTGTCGTGGATGACCTGATCCGTTATGTCGACCAACTGAAACCGGGAGCCAATTTTTATGTCCCACGCATATCCACACGATAAAGGAGTGTAAGGGAAGGAAACCGGCAGTCAAATCAACCTGTGCTTTACTCCGATCCGTTTCATCGGACGGAGAGAAAGGAGCAACCCATGAACAGCAACATTTCCGCGCCTGACATCCGGGAGCGAAAACACAGTGAAAACAGGATCGTGATGGTCACGGCATACGATCATCCTTCCGCCCGGCTGGCCCAGCAGGCCGGCGTGGACATCATCCTGGTGGGTGATTCACTGGGGATGGTGGTACTGGGATACCCGGATACGCTCCAGGTGACCATGGCAGACATGATTCATCATTGCCGCGCTGTTTCACGGGGCGCAGACCGCCCCCTCCGGGTGGGCGATCTGCCGTTCATGTCTTATCACGTCTCCAGGGAACAGGCTGTCCAGAATGCGGGCCGACTGATCCAGGACGGCGGTATGGACGCGGTAAAACTGGAAGGCGGCATCCGTATGATTGACCGTGTGGAAGCCATTATTCAGACCGGCATTCCGGTCATGGGCCATATCGGACTGACGCCGCAGAGTGTCAAGGCATTCGGCGGATTCAAAACCCAGGGAAAAACCCTGCAGGCGGCAAGGGAACTGCTGGCGGACGCCACCGCACTGGAAAATGTCGGCGTGTTTGCGCTGGTGCTGGAAGGTATCCCGGCGGAACTGGCCGAAGTGATCACCCAGCGGGTGTCCATCCCCACAATCGGCATTTCGGCTGGGCCGTCCTGCGACGGACAGGTCCTGGTATACCATGACCTGCTGGGAATCCCCGAACCCGCACCATACCGGTTTGTTCAGACCTTTTCCCATGCCGGACAGGAAATGGGAGAAGGATTGTCCCGGTTTGTGCAGGCCGTACGCGCAGGCGAATTTCCGTCCAGGGAACATGCAGTCCACCTGTCTGATTCCGTTAATGCTGCCCTGAAACGAATGGGAGGCAAACATACATGCGGATAATCCGCACCGTGCATGAAATGATACTGGAACGAAACCAGTTGCCCGGTTCCGTGGGTTTCGTCCCCACCATGGGTTACCTTCATGAAGGCCATTTATCCCTGATGCGTCAGGCCCGCCAGTCGACAGACACTGTCGTCGCCAGCGTCTTCGTCAATCCCACCCAGTTTGGACCGGGCGAGGATTTTGAGCGCTATCCAAGGGATTTTGAACGGGATGAAAAACTTGCCCGGGAAACCGGTGTGGACCTGATGTTCTACCCGGAACCCGGTGACATGTATCCCATGGGCTACGCTTCGTATGTTTCGCCGGAAGGACTGGACCGCCACCTGTGCGGCGCAAAACGGCCCGGACATTTTCGTGGTGTCATGACCGTGGTATTGAAACTGTTCACCATTGTCCGCCCGACGGATGCCTACTTCGGCCAGAAAGACATTCAGCAGGCCCGGATCCTGGAACAGATGGTCCGTGATTTCCACCTGCCCGTTTCCATGCACATTGAACCCATTGTCCGGGAATCAGACGGCCTGGCCATGTCCTCCCGGAACGTATACCTGGATACCGAACAACGTGCCCAGGCAGTATGCCTCAGCCAGGCCCTGAAACTGGCGGCAGACGCCCACGCAGCCGGCGAGCATTCCGCCGCCCGGCTGATTGAACTGATGCATGAACACATTGACGCCAGACCCCTGGCCCGGATTGATTACATTTCAATTGTGGATGATCGAACATTGACACCGGTTGATACTTTGAACGACAATGCCATTGCGGCACTGGCCGTTAACTTCGGAAAAACACGGCTGATTGACAATATGCTATTACGCTGACGGGAGTGGACATGACGCTGACGCAAGAAATCGCGGCAAAAAAGACCGAAACCGGCGCTGTAATCCTGGCACACAATTATCAACGTCCTGAAGTGCAGGATATCGCAGACTTCGTGGGAGATTCGTTTGAACTGGCCCGGAAAGCTGCCACGCTGGCCGAAGACCTGGTCATTTTCTGCGGCGTCCATTTTATGGCCGAATCCTGCAAAATACTGGCCCCGGAGAAGCGGGTTATTCTTCCCGCTCCGGATGCGGGTTGTCCACTGGCCGATATGATCACGCCGGACAAGCTGAAGGCATGGAAAGCGGAACACCCCGGGATTCCGGTGGTCACCTACATTAACTCCTCTGCAGCCATCAAGGCGGAAAGTGATTATTGCTGCACGTCATCCAATGCCGTCAACCTTGTCAATGCCATAGACAGCGATACCATCCTGTTTGCCCCGGACGCAAACCTGGGTTCCTTTGTCCAGAAACAGACGGACAAGAAGATCATCCTCTGGGACGGGTATTGCATCGTCCATCATCGTGTGATGGTGGAGGACATCGTCCGCATCAAGGCCGTCTACGAGGACGCCTGGGTGATCGCCCACCCGGAATGTCAACCGGAAGTGGTCAACATGGCTGACGTGGTCTGCTCCACCTCACAGATGATACCGGAATCCGCGAAGGCACCCACAGACATCATCATTGTCGTGACCGAAGAGGGCATGCAGCATCCCCTGAGAAAGGCGGTCCCCGACAAGCAATTCATTATCGCCACGCCGAAACTGGTGTGCCGGAACATGAAAAAAACCACTCTGGACAAGGTTCTCGAAGCGCTCAACACCCGGGAACCGGAAATACAGGTGGACCCGGAAATTGCACGACGGGCACAGATACCGCTGGAACGCATGCTGGCAGTCGGCTCCGGAACGTCCACCGGGAGGAATTGAATGAAAAAACTCAGCGTGGACGACCTTTGCTTCAAACTGGAAACCGGGTTGCCAGGATTCACCACCACAAATGACATTGACCCTGCAACCGACATCGTGGGCCAGCCCAAGGCAGTGAAAGCATTGAAGTTCGGACTCTCCATTCATCATGACGGATACAACATTTTCGTCACCGGCCTGTCCGGCACGGGACGGATGACCACCCTGGAATCCATGCTGGCCGATTTTTCCGCCCAGAAAGAAACCCCGCCGGATATCTGCTTTGTGCATAATTTCCAGGATCCTGTTCAACCAACGGTGTTATTCCTGCCAGCCGGCACCGGAAAAACCTTTGCCATGGCCATGCGCGAACTGGTGATAGACCTGAAGGACCGGATCCCCGCCATTTTTGAAGATCAGAGTTACAAGGATGAGACCAAGAAAATCATCAGTTCCACCGCTGCCCATGAAAATGAAAAGCTGGTGGCATTTGAAAAACAGGCGGCAGAGGCTGGTTTCAAGATGGTCACCCAGCGGGCGGGGAACGCGCTCCAGGCCGACATCCTGCCTGTGGTCGGTGAACAGGTTCTGTCTATTGAAGATGCCAGAACCGCTGCGGCAACCGGAAAAATCACCGAAGATGACCTGAAGCAAATGATTGCCACCCGGGATGAACTGATGGAAGGATTCAACCGGATGCTGGTTGACCTGGAAAAGGAAAAAGCCTCCCTCAACGACCGTCTCAAGGAATTCAACAAGCGGGTGGTCATGCCGGTGTTTACCGGTTGTATCAACCGGGTCAAGGACATTGTCGGGGAAACTGTCGAAGATCACCTGGACGGACTGATCGCTTTCGTGGATGAACATATCTATCCGTTCCTGGACGCGTTGAATTCGGACGCATCCGCAGAGGATCTGTTCCCTGAATTTTCTGTCAACGTCGCAGTAGACAATGGTGCCACCGAAGGTGCGCCCGTTGTGCTGGAACGCAACCCGTCCGCCATGAACCTGTTCGGCGATATTGACGCGTCAACCGACGCCAAGGGCCGGAAGCAGGCCACATTCCTGGAAGTCCGTGCCGGTTCGCTGCTCAAGGCCAACGGGGGATACCTGGTGTTCAATGCCGTGGACATCTTCCAGTCGGGCGGTGACGTGTGGGCCAAGCTGAAACGCTCCATGAAGAACAAACTCCTCCAGATCGAACGGGAAACCCGGGACCTGCTCCATCCCATCACCCTGAAACCGGCACCGGTACCCATCCAGGTGAAAGTCATCATCCTGGGGGATGAAGGCCTGTACTATCTTTTGTATAGCCAGGACGACGAATTCAAGAAGATTTTCAAGGTGCTGGCCGAATTCGGCGGTCACATTGATATCGGTGAAAACAACCTGAAAGACTATCTCCAGGTGCTGCGGAAAATCTGCCATGAGGAAGACCTGCTGCCGTTCAGCCGCGATGCCGTACTGGAACTGCTGAATGAGTCCGTCCGGATGACCGAAGACCGGAACAAGCTCACTGCACGGTTCCACCTGATTGCAGACCTGATGCGGGAGTCCAGCTTCCATGCCAGGAGTCGCGGGGCACAACAGGCGGAGGCCAGTGATGTGGTGGGCGCCATCCAGCAACGGGAAAGCCGGTTCAACCTCCTGGAAGAACGGTCGCTGGAATTTTACAGGGAAGGCACCCTGCTGATCGAAACCGACGGGGAACAGGTGGGCCAGGTCAACGGACTGGCCGTACACAACTATGAATTCCACGCATTCGGCACCCCCAACCGGATCACGGCACGGGTTTCCCTGGGCAGCGACGGCCTGGTGAATATTGAACGGGAAGCCGAACTTTCCGGCAACATCCATGATAAGGGCGTACTGATCCTCAACGGCTATCTCCAGGGCACCTACGGACGGAACCTGCCATTGTCCATCAACGCGTCCATCTGTTTCGAACAGTCTTACGGGGGCGTAGACGGTGATTCCGCATCATCCACAGAACTGTATGCACTGCTTTCCGCCATTGGGAACCTGCCGATCCGCCAGGACCTGGCGGTCACCGGTTCCGTGAACCAGCATGGGGAAATTCAACCGGTGGGCGGCGTCAATCACAAGATCGAAGGATTCTTCCGCGTCTGCCGGGATAAGGGACTCACCGGAACCCAGGGCGTGATTGTTCCTTCTACCAATGTCCGGAACCTCAACCTGCGAAAAGATGTGCTGGACGCCGTAGAAGCAGGCAAATTCCACATTTATTCAGTCGAAACTGTTGAAGAAGGTATCCAGTTACTCACCGGCCTGGAAGCCGGTGACATTCAAACTGACGGAACCGTGCATCACCGTGTGTATCAGGCCCTGAGCGATTTCGCCGGACGGATGAAGGAATTCAACAGTTGATCGGTCTTCCCGCCATTTCCGACAATCCCATGGGCCCCGGACAGCGCGATCCGGGGTCCGTGTTGTTTTGTGGTAAAGTAGCATTCATGGAGCAGCCATAATGAGTCACCAGGACCGGGACAGGCTGGACCGCCTGG
>CAZDKZ010000076.1:3758-11240 GCA_964506215.1 uncultured Holophagae bacterium | reverse complement strand
TGTTTCTTCAGTCATATCGTGTACGAACGAAATCCCGATCTTGTTAACAAAAAATGTCCATTGGAGAAAATTTTCTGAAGAATGAACTGAAGAATGAGGCGGTGGTGAGCGTTCAGGGCTGTTGGGAATCTTCGGTCAGCAGCCGGATGTTGGACCGATGAATCGATTTTCCTGTAACGTTTGCAAGTCGTGTGCGGAGTATGGGTGGCAGCATTCCCCGTCGGCTTTCGGGTGCACCATCGATGCACCAGTGGACATACGCGAAAAACGCCGTCAGTTCGGCCTCGCCGGTGGCGCTGCCATGACCCGGGATCACAATGTCCCAGCGTGACAATTGGTGAAGCCGGTTGATGGCATGTTGCCATTGGCCAGGGGAAGGCGGTGTGTCCCCCGAGAATACCGGCAATTGTCCCGGTACGAGGATGTCCCCGGTGATCAGCAGGCGCTTTTCCGGAACAGCAACAATAATATCACCGCACGAATGGCCGGACCCGAACCAGATCATGTGAATGTGGCAATCACCCATATCCAGGATGCGGGAGTCTTCGAACGTATGGGTTGCCGGGGTGAGCCGGATACCGGAAAGTCGGTCCTTCATGATGGGCGATATGTCTTCCTGTTCTCCTGGAACCGGGTATGCATGGGCCACAGTCGGGGTGGTGTCCGTCTCCGGTGGGGGGAGGGTCTGACCGGGTGGCGGCGGTGGCGGGAGCTGCTGTTTCAGTCGTGGTTGACCGGATAAACGTGTCTGGTTGTCAAATACCTGCCGCATGGCCACCGGATGGGATGTATGTCCATGGATGGGAACGTCGGAAAATGCCTGGTTTCCATAAGTATGATCCCAGTGGGGATGTGTGTTGATGACCAGCGCCACGGGTTTGAAGCGCCCTGTTTGCGCAACCGTTTCCCGAAGTTTCCGGCCGCCGTCCGGGCTGGGCCCGGTATCCACAATGACGGTTCCCCGTTCCGTTTGAATGGCGACACAGTTTGTCCCTTCCACGTTCACGGTTGCAACACCCGGGGCGACCAGTTGCAGCAATATCGGCTGATCCGGATCAGCCGGGTTGCACGACAGGAATGTAACAAGTATGAACAGCAGGATTGTTTTCTTCACGGACATACCTCATTCTTCGGATCGTCTCATTGTCAGGCCACGATGATCGCTGATCAAGTGGGTCAATCTGGAGGATGCAGAAAAAAGCCCGCCTGGTGGCGGGCCGACATTCAACTCGTGGCTTTTCTGAGCTTGTGCTTGTGATGCCGGATCTGTCGGCGGAGTTTTTTCAGGGTTTCATGGTCGTGGGCATCCAGTGCTTTCTGGCGTTCCGCCTTCAGCTCCCGGATCCTGGCCTTGGTGGAACTTTTGTCCACGCCGACCACCTCGTGATGAACATGGTCTTCAATATCCAGCGCATGGCAGATTGCCTTGACCAGGTCTTCCTTTTTCATCTTGGTGAAGCCGTCCACGGCTTTGTGGTCCATGCCCTTGGCCATTTCCCGCAACTCACCGACCTTCATTCCATTCAGGGATTCGAACGTGTGTTCAGACATGACAGGTTCTCCTTCCGGTTCCGGTATTCAGTTTTCGAAACATGGTTTTCGTACCCGATATTATGCCCGAAACCGGTTGGTGATGCAAGTTGACCGGCATTCCGGTCAGGATACGGCCTGGTCGGAGACGGCGATGGCGATGGCCTCGGGCTTTTCGGTGTTGAAATCGAATGCGACGAAGGACGCCCCGAAAGCCCGGGAAATGGACTGGAGAGTCGCCTTGGCGGAGTTCTGGACTTCGGATTCCAGGCTGCGGACCAGTTCTTCGGCCTGCGCCTGCGCATGATGGCGTGCGGCCGCAACCAGTCGGTTCTTGTCCTCCTCGGTGAACCCCGGTCCCAGGAATCCGTTGAGCAGGTCAGGCAGCAGCCAGGGCAAAAACTTGGACTTCTGTTCATCATAGAACCGGATGTCCCGGATATGGACTTCGTAGAAGCAGGGCGGCATTTTAATAATGAACGAACCCTGGTCCGCGCCCAGTATTTCAAATTCCGGGCGCCGCAGATCATACCGGAAATCGATTTCAAATTCGAAGATCATGGCCATCTTTTTCCGGCTCAATACCCAGCTCAGATACTTGTTGCCGAATTCGCCGAACGTATGGTCGGTTTCGGTGACGATCTCCTTGGTGACGACCTTGAATACAGACAATTGTCCGATGGATTTCATGTGTTCCACTGTTGCATGGATGGACATGCGGCCCCCGGATCTGTTGCGTTTCAACAGGTAGGCCAGAATGGCGATCATTGCCAGGAGCAGGCCCACCAGGATTCCGATTCCAAGCGATCCTGTTGTCATGTAAACCTCCATGTGGAGACAGGTATCATCCGGTAAAAACGGATGGTTGCCCTATTCCAACTCCACCTTCAGAACTTGATTGTCTGCCAGGAGAGTCTCCGCCAGTTCCTGCATGCTTTCCTCTCCTATGTTGATATCAAAGGAGAGTGTGGTGGTGTTCAGATCGCCGTCCGACTGGATGGCAACCAGGCGCGTGTTGTACGCCTGCAGCAGTTTCGCTGATTTGTCAAAATGCTGTTCCTTCCCACGGACAGTGAGACGCAGTTGCTTTTTATACGCGCCGATGCCCCGTTTTTGAAAGCTGTGATCGGTAATGGAGACCAACCAGATGATGCCATATAGTGACAGGGCCAGTGTGTATTCACCCACACCAACCGACAAACCAAAAATAGAGAACAGCCAGATCAGGGCGGCAGATGTGAATCCCTGGATCTTTTCGCCTGTTCGAATCAATGCGCCCGCACCCAAAAAGCCGATGCCGGTTACGATAGACGCCAGCAGGGGAACCGTGTTGCGTTCAGGCAGCGACATGGCAATAATCGCCAGCGAGCATGCGCCGGTTGAGACAAAAATGAACGTACCAAACCCGATTGGTTTTCGGGCCCGTTGCCGTTCATACCCGTAGATGAATCCCAGCAGAAGTGTCAAACAGAGTTTCATAGTCAGATCCGTGACGATTTCCGTCTGAAACAAGTGGTCCATGGCATGCTCCAATCGTGATGGCTCTATTGTATCCATTCTGCATGGACGGGTCTACATTATCCGGTGCTTTCCCTTGTGGCAGGTCTTCTGCTTATTGGATTGGCAAATTCAGAATTTCAGGGTGAATGTCGTTTCCTTTCCCGGTTCGGAGCGGACCGTGATGGTCCCCTTGTGCAGCCGCATGATCTGCCGGGAGAGACTCAGCCCGATGCCGGATCCTTCCCGCCGCGTGGTGAAGAACGGGATGAAAATCTTGTCCATGGCTTCTTCATCAATGCCCGGTCCGTTATCAATTACCCGGATCCGCACGTTTCCCCGTCTCTCCAGTTCTGCTTTGAACAGGATGCGTCCGTCCGCCTGGTTGCCCAGTGCCTGGCATGCGTTGATACCCAGGTTGATCAATACCTGTTCGATCATGGCATGGTCTGCCATCAATGTCAGGTGAGACGGAACCACCTGGTATTCAATGGCGGTGTTGCATTTTTTTCTGTCCGAGGTCAGGAGATTGACCACGTTTTCCAGCAGAATGGACAGTTGCACCGTTTCAAAGTTGGGTTTGGGGATTCGTGTCAGGTTGCGGTAAGCAGAGACGAATGTCTGGAGATGATCACTGCGGCGGGTGATGGTGGCCAGTGCATCGCGGATATCCTGTACCTGTTCATCATCCATTCCCTTCCCGTCGTTCTTTTCCAGGATGTCCCCGGCAGTGGCGGCCAGTGAGCCGATGGGGGTGATGGAGTTCATGATCTCATGGGTCAATACCCGGATCAGTTTCTGCCACGAATCCATCTCCTTTTCTTCCAGTTCTGCGTGGATATCCTGGATGGAAACCAGCGTCAACTGGTCTCCCCGCAGGGTCACCCCGGTGGCCCGGAGTGCCAGCTGTTTCAGGTCACCGTCCCGGACCATCCGCAACAGCGCCCGCTGGCCGGGTTGCAGTTCCGCGATCTTGTCGTGGAGACGCTGGCTGACCTTTTTCAGGTCCGATTGCTGGTGGAGCACATGAATGCCCAGGATCCGTTTGGCGGCATTGTTCAGCAGTCGAACCCGCCCGTCCGGCTGAAAGGCGATCAGACCGGTGCCCACGTGTCGGACCACGGTCTGCAGGTATTGGAAGTTCTCTTCCTTTTCCGCCCGGATATGCTGGAACCGTTCCACAACCCGGGTAAACGATGCGGACAGTTCATCAAATGATGTCCCCAGGTTTTCACTGGAAAAGGACTGGGAAAAATCGGCATTCTCAATACCGGAGAGGAATCGGCTCAAGTCCCGGTTGGTCTTGTTGACATAGTAAAGCAGGCCGTACAACTGGAAGATAACGGCTCCTGCCAGGACGATGGCGGTGGCATAATAGGACTCATGGGCGGCGATGACCAGCATGGAAATGGTGATGCCGGTCAACAGGACACGAACCGTGACCCGTAAATTGAAATTGCGGAACATCAGCTGGACGCTCCAATCGACATGACAATCAGGGTCATGTCATCGGCGGGTGCGGGTTGTCCGGAAAACCGCTGGACATCGGTGAATACAGCATTGAGAATGTCGGTTGCCGTTCTATTCCGGTTCTCGACGACCACCCGGGCAAGACGCCCGGTGCCATACTGGGTGTCATCGTTATCCATGGCTTCGGTAATCCCATCGGTGTAGCAGACGAGGATATCGCCCGGAGCCAGATTGAGCGCGTCCTGTTGCAGGGCCGTGTTAAACCGCAGGCCCTTTTCCAGGCCCAGCGCGATGCCCCGGGCATTCAGTTCTTCCGGTTCCGTTTCCCCGTTTCTCAGCAACAAGGGCGGATTGTGACCGGCCCGGCAATAGGTCAACTGCCTGCTGCCGGGATCAACTGTTCCGAAGAATACGGACACAAACCGGTTCCGTTCCATTGTTCGGGAAAGCAGGGCATTGACCTGTTCCAGGATGGGTGCAGGTGCCAGGCCGGAGTCGGTAAAGCTCTGGAAGAACCCTTTGCACAGCGTCATGTAGAACGCGGCAGCCATTCCCTTGCCCGAGACATCGCCGATGATCAGGCTCAGTTGCTGGTGCCGGCCGTCCAGCCAGTCATAATAATCCCCGCCGGTTTCCCTTGCCGGAATGCAATGACCGCAGATGTCCAGTCCTTTCCGGACAGGGGGACAGGTGGGAAACAGTTGTTGCTGGACCGCGTGGGCCAGATCCAGTTCATTGCGCATTCGTTCATTGTCCAGTTCCTGTGCAATATCCTGCAGGGATACGGTCACAAACGCTTCCCCCTGCAGGGTAAAGCCGGTGGCATAGAGTGACAGTTGACCCTCTGCAGTGTCCATGAGTTCCCGGTCCCCCGGCTCCAGGTTACGGAAGCGGTCTGTCATGCCCGGATGGACCTGGTCCAGTTGATCGATGTGTTTCAGCTGGCGAATGCCCAGCAGGGATTTTGCCGCGTTATTGATCAGCCGCACGTCACCCTGGTGATCAAATGAGATGAGGCCGGTACCCACCTGGCGGATGACGCTCTGAACATATTGATCGTGTCCTTCCTTTTCCGCGCGGATGGACCGGAAGCGGTCGGATACAGATTTCAGTGCCTGCCCCAGTTGAAGAAATGGCTCGCCCATCCGCTTCTGATCAAAATTCTGGGTGAAATCTTCCGATTGAACAGCCTGGAGGAAGCGGGTCATTTCCCGTGTAATGCTCTCGGCATAACGGATGGTACTCCAGAGCTGGGCCACCACCAGCATGGTGAGGATGGCTGCCAGTCCGACCATGGGTTCATCCATGGAAACAGACCAGACAACACCGACCATGGTCAGGGCGATCAGCGCAATGCGCAGAAACATGACCAGTCTGAAGCGGCTAAAGACCATACTTTTCCATCCTCCGGTACAGGGCCGCCCGGGTCAGGCCCAGTTCCTTCGCCGCATGGGACACATTGCCACCGTGCCGGGCCAGGACTTTCCGGACCACGGTCTTTTCCACGTTTTCCAGGTCCCACGAGTCAAAGGCCAGTTCGTCGCATGGCTGGTCTTCCGCCGAAAGCAGGAAGTCCGACGGTCTCAGCATGGTTCCGTCCGCCATGATCACGGCCCGTTCCAGCGTATGCTGGAGCTCCCGGACATTCCCGGGCCAGCCATAGGCCGTCAGTCGGCTCATGGCCCCTTCCTGGATACCGCGGATGTTCTTCCGATACCGGGTCGCATACTGACGCAGAAAATGATCCACCAGCTGGGGAATGTCGCCAATCCGTTCCCGCAACGGGGGCAGGTGGATTTCCACGGTGTTGATCCGGTACAAAAGGTCGCGACGGAACGATCCTTCTTTCACCATCTGGTACAGCGGCATGTTGGTGGCGCACACCAGCCGGATATCAATGGCGATTTCCCGGGTACTGCCCACACGGACAACATGGCGGGTCTGGAGTGTGCTCAGGAGCTTGGCCTGCAGGTTCAGGGGCAGGTTGCCGATTTCGTCCAGGAACAAGGTACCGCCGGTTGCGGTTTCAAACCGGCCGGCCCGGTCCTCCACCGCATCGGTGAACGCGCCTTTGACGTGTCCGAAAAGCTGGCTTTCGAACAGGGTTTCGGTGATGGCGCCCATATCCACGTTGATGAAGACGTTGTCCCGGCGCAGTGAATGCCGATGAACGGCGCGCGCGATCAGTTCTTTTCCTGTTCCGTTCTCTCCGAGAATCAGGACGTTGGCGTCGGTACCGGAGACCTTCTCCACGGTTTTGAACACCTGCTGCATGGCCGGACTGTCACCGATGCAATCGGTGAACGGCTGGTCCAGGTCGTCCGACAGCTGTTGCTTCTGGTTTTTCAGTGTATCGGCTTCCCGCCGCGTGCGGCTCAGGTTGATGGCCGAGGTGATGGTTGCCAGCAGTTTCTCGTTCTGCCATGGCTTCAGGATGAAATCGGAGGCCCCTTCCTTGATTGCCCGAACGGCCGTATCCACATCCCCGAATGCAGTTATCAGGATGACAACGGCCAGTGGATCAATTTCGAGAATCCGCTTCAGCCAGTAGAACCCTTCTTTCCCGGAGGTGATATCCCGCGTGAAGTTCATGTCCAGCAGGATGGCGTCATACTGCTGGTTCGCCATCAGTTGGGGAATTCGGGACGGATCTTCCTCGGTGTCTACCATGCCCAGGTGTTGTTTCAGATAGAGACGGGCAGCCGTCAGAATATCCGGATCATCATCGACAACCAGGATACGCGCTCCTTTGAGATCGGACATGATTCCTCCAGCAACAGGTTGGAATATGGTTCATATTAGCACAGCCGTCCGGGAACCTTTTGAACATACAGGGAAGTGTACGGAATTCGCATAAAAGTGTTCATTTTCGGACACCTGGTGTAACGGTACCGAACACTATTGAATGTCCCGAGACTTATAAAATATAGATAAAAAAGACGTTGAATAGTTGGCACGGTGTTTGCTTTATTCCAGGGCAATAGA
>CAZDKZ010000076.1:0-3658 GCA_964506215.1 uncultured Holophagae bacterium | reverse complement strand
TCCATGGAACAGCAGCGTCTGGCCCTGCAGCAGGAACTGGCCCAGGTGGACTATGAACTGCTGACCCAGAAGAAACAGTATGAACGGCTGGCTGTGCTGCACAAAGAGCAGCTGATTTCCCAGGAAGAATTTGAAGCGTCCAAGGACCAGTATGACTACCTGGTTCGCAAGCGGGAGCTGACCAAGGAATCCATGGAAAAGGATATTGCTTTCCGGGAAGCCCAGGTGCAGCAGTTGGAGCAGAACCTGAAACGGATGCGGGAAAACCTGGCAGTCACCCAGAACAAGCTGGAAAGCCTGGTGTTGCGGGCACCGGTTTCCGGCCAGTTGACTTCTCTGCGGGCCGAGGTGATCGGGGAATCCAAGCAGCCCGGCGAGCGGCTGGCCCAGATTGATGTACTGGATGGGTTCAAGGTCCGGGCGCCGATTGATGAGCATTACATCAACCGGGTAGAGAAAGGTCGTGAAGGTGAATTCACCTTGTCCGGCAAGGAATACCGGTTGACAGTGAAGAAGGTATATCCCGAGGTGACCGACGGCCGGTTTGAAATCGACCTGGAGTTCAATGGTGAAGTCCCGGCCAATCTGCGCAACGGACAGACCCTGCATATCCGGCTGGAATTGGGCGATCTCAGTGAGGCCCTGTTGCTGCCCCGGGGGGGGTTCTACCAGACCACGGGCGGCAACTGGGTATTTGTCCTGGACGAATCCGGCGATTTTGCTGTCCGGCGTCCGGTGAAACTGGGCCGCTGGAACACGGACGTGTATGAAGTGTTGGAAGGCCTGGAACCTGGTGACTTAGTGATTACGTCCAGCTATGACGGCTATGGCGACATGCAGCGCCTGGTCTTTTAAAAAAACGAAAGCAATTCAAATTGTCCAAAGGAGGACATCATGATTAAGACAGTGAATATGAGCAAGGTATTCCGGACGGATGAAGTGGAAACAACCGCATTGAACAGCATCAATTTTGTGGTGGAACCCGGTGAATTTACGGCCATCATGGGTCCCTCCGGTTGCGGAAAATCCACCCTGTTGAACATCCTGGGCCTGATTGATAACCCGTCTTCCGGTGAACTGTGGTTCCTGGGCGAAGAGCTGTCCAGGTATTCGGAACGCCAGCGAACCAATTTCCGCAAGGGCAACATCGGCTTCGTTTTTCAGAGTTTCAACCTGATTGATGAACTGACCGTTTATGAAAACGTTGAACTCCCGCTGCTGTACCTGGGTTATTCCTCTTCCGACCGCAAGAAGCGGGTGGAGGCGGTGCTGGAGCAGATGAACCTGGTTCCCCGCCGGAATCACTTTCCCCAGCAGCTATCCGGTGGCCAGCAGCAGCGCGTGGCCGTTGCCCGCGCGGTAGTAGCGGAACCCAAGCTGATCCTGGCGGATGAGCCCACCGGTAACCTGGACTCCGAACACGGGGAAGAGGTGATGAACCTGTTGACCACGTTGAACGAAGCGGGCACCACCATCATCATGGTGACCCACTCCCCGTCCCATGCGGAATATGCCCAGCGGGTCATCCACCTGTTTGACGGTCAGATCGTATCCGAAAACATGAACGGCAAGTTCAAGCTGTAATTCAACATCATCTACCTTAACCACGGCCAGTTCAGGGAAAGGAGCACGACATGATACGCAATTACATAATCGTAGCGTTCCGGGCGTTGAATCGGAATCGGCTGTACTCGTTCATCAACATTTTCGGCCTGGCTGTGGGTATTGCAATCTGCACACTGATTCTCATGTGGGTTCAGGACGAATGGGCATATGACAAATTCAATGAGAACGGAGACCGGGTATACCGGGTCGAACGGAAGGGAACCTGGCAGGGACGTGACTTTCATACGCCAGTGACAGGTCCCCTGTACGGTCCTCAACTGAAAGCGGATTATCCGGAAGTAATTGAACAGGCCCGGCTCTATCCGGTGGTGTTGCCTGTGCATGATCATCGTGACTTTTCACATGGTCAACAGGTTTTCTTTACGGATTCCGGTATTTTTGAAATTTTCACCTTGCATTCACTGGGTGCGGATTTGAAGGGTTCACTGGACCAGCCCAATACCGTGGTATTGTCCCGGGAAGCGGCCCTTCGATATTTCGGTGATACCGATGTTGTGGGACGGCAATTGACCCTGGATTTCAACGACAGCAAGGTGGCATTGCAGGTGACCGGTGTGTTTGAGGACATGCCCCGCCAGTCGCATCTTCGTCTGGATGTAATGAGTTCGATGGAAACGCTGCGGCCGCTGGTTCCGGAAGACCGGCTGACAACCTGGATGAGCAACTTTTTGTATACGTACGTCCTGTTGAATGAGGGTGCCCTTATAGATGAACTCAACGTGAAATCTCCTGCATTTGTTGACAAATATCTGGCGGAAGCCTACAAACCGTACCTGGGCGATCACAAGGTGACCGACGTATTTCAACTCTACTTTGATCCCCTTTATGACATTTACCTGAAATCCAATCTGAGCTGGGATATGGGAGAGACCGGTAGCTACAAGCAGGTAGTGACATTCAGCATTGTGGCCCTCATTATTCTGTTCATGGCCTGTATCAATTTTGTGAACCTGTCCACCGCCCGTGCGGCGAAACGTTCACTTGAGGTTGGGGTTCGCAAAGTCAGTGGTGCAGAACGGCAGCAATTGTTCTTTCAGTTCCTGGCGGAGTCCATTGTGCTGTCTGTTGTGGCACTGATTCTGTCCGCTGCACTGGTCGAGCTGTTCATGCCGTTGTTCAACCATTTTTCCGGAAAGGAACTGGGTTGGCTGGATATTCTGAACCCGCGCAGTATGGGGATTCTGGTGGGGGTTACGTTAACCGCAGGTGTTCTGGCCGGCATGTATCCGGCGTTGTTCCTGTCTTCTTTCAAGCCGATCATGGTGTTGAAGGGTGTGTTCCGTTCCGGAAAGGACTACCTGCGTGTAAGTCTTGTGGTCCTGCAGTTTTCGATTTCGGTGGCATTGATTGTCTGTACCCTGGTGATTCGCCAGCAATATGTTTATTTCGCAGAAAAGGACTTGGGATACGATCGGAACCAATTACTCGTATTGGAAGTTGACGGTGACGAGGTGATTCGGAAACTGGATACCTTCCGGACCGAACTGATGGCAAACCCGAGAATTCTGGGTTTCACAAGTTCTTCCCATGTTCCGTCCAATGAGAATATCGGTGATTCCGGATACTTTCGGGAGAATGACCCGTCCCGGGAACCGTACGTGGTTCACAACATGGGGGCGGATGAACATTTCTTGGAAACCCATCGGATGACACTGGTTGCCGGACGGAATTTCTCCCCGGAAATGGGTACCGACGAAGATTCATTCATCCTGAACGAACAGGCGGTGAAAGAACTGGGATTCGAGTCAGCCGAAGCAGCTACCAACGGTCGCGTCGGTGTTGTGAATCGGGAAGGCGAAATTGAATATCATCCGGTAATCGGGGTTATTCGGAACTATAATTTCCGTCCGCTTCGCCAGAAAATTGATCCACTGGCGATACTCTACTCTCCGGGTTGGGTCAACTATGTGACCGTTCGTCTCAGTCCCGGTGATCCGGCTGACGCCATGGCATTTATTGAAGATACCTGGAAGCGGGTGTTCCCGGGTGTGGAATATTCCGCTGCCTTTGCCGATGACCGGTTGAACCGGTT
>CAZDKZ010000075.1:0-11421 GCA_964506215.1 uncultured Holophagae bacterium | reverse complement strand
CATCAGAGCCTCCTCAATCGTGGGATTCTATGAATCTCATGAGCTTTTCCAATTTCTCTTTTGTGAGCGAAGCATTTCCAATCACCCTTAAAAATACTGCTGTTTGGCCCGTTGTCTCAATCTTCTCCATCAGTTTGGGTGGTATTTGGCCTCTCTCAATCAATGCCAGTTCGTGCAATTCAATGAATTCTTCTGCTGTCAGGTCCATCTTGCTCGTAATTTTCTTTAGAGCCTCCTTCATTTTGGGTGGATTCAGGACTCCCCTTTCATACTTACTGTAGTTTGAGAAATCAATCTCGGCAATTTGACAATACTCTCTCAAACCCATTCCAGTACGCATCCGGTACTCCTTAAGCTTTTCGCTAAAGGTTCCCATTTCATCCTCCTAGCTTAGTCTTCAAATCCATAGTGGTATAACCCATACCACACTGCCAATATAGATCGCAGCGTGGAGTTTGTCAATAGCTGTGGTATATTTTTTACCCTTAAATCGAAGTTATGGTTAATGAGGGTCGTTTGTCACGTGTTGCCTTTACAAATAGTAAGAAAATGCACCGGTATCATATTGAATTCAAGTGGCGATCTTGACGTAAGAAATGGCATGCACTTGGTTCTCTGCCCTCATTTTGCGATTCCGTACTGGCTGTTCCTGTTTCAGCCCATGGTCTGAGGAAGATATGCTACCCCTGCAATTCACCAAAACCCTCTGCAGTGTTATATTTCAATCCACGCCCCCGTGAAGGGGGCTATGCCATGCCGATCCCCGGACCACCCAACTGTACGACCGCACATCCAGGGAAGTGAAACTGGCCGAAATCGAACGCATCCGCCTCTAAAGAGCCATGCTCAGCTATGCCCTACCCCGAGAAAACCCTTCAGAAGCCAAATATGGAGGCGAAAAACAACCCAGTTGACTTTAGTAAAGGGCTTCACATTTTACCGGCAATAAGTCTTCAGTAGTTTTACCTTTGCTATTTTCACCTGTCCAGAACGCTACGGGAAACGTCATCTACCAGGGCATATTCAACCAGTTTGGGCAGATCACCTTCGTCGTCAATCCTGTAGAAGTGACCATCGTGGAACAGGCATTCATCCAATTTCAGCTCTTCCGGGCTCTGCCATGTGACCAGGAAGGTGCCGTCCGGGGCGTATATATCCAGTTCCATCTGGTCATAACCAACCGGGCGCTCAACGATCAAATGACCCGTATCCGCTACCTGGATGGCTGCGATTCGGCAATACACGTCGGGTAACTGTTTGCGGAGTGCCCGTTTCACTTCGCCACTATTTTCCCCGCCGATGCGGAGACCGCTGGCCAATTCATCCTTGTGTTCATCAGTCATGACAACCTGGGGGATATCCCGCTCAATGGTTCGCAACGGATTGCCCTGATCGTCCCACACCTGGATCTTATATTCGTCGTTGACGCAGGTATAGATTAATTTCCGTTCGGAATCGGCAGCCAGGATCAACGTTGGTGTGATTCCACCGCCGAACATGATCCGGATAAAGCTTTGACCGATATGTAAGTCAAATGTTCCCAATTTTTCTGATTCGGCCAACTTGATTAGTTGGTTTTCTTCCAGATCCCATATGGCTGCGAGTTTGACTTGTTCGCTGTCTTCTTCTTCGCTAGTGGCAGTTGTTACAACACCGGTATACCGTTCTTCATCCAGCATGACCATGTTCATGTAATTTTCCTGGATCCGGAACTCCTTCAACAATTTCCCGTCCATGGAAAACCTGTCCACTTTCTGCCATTCATAGAGCCACAGATCGCTGCCCAGGACCTGTGCCCGCGGAAAATATTGAAATTCACCAGGTCCTTGACCCTTCTTCAGGAACGACTGAACCAGATCACCTTCCCAATCAACTGCTAGCATTCGCATGGTCCGGCTGTCCAACAGATAGATCAAATCATCCGTTACCGCGCTGATCCAGTTGATGGTGATTTCTTCACCCCATTGGTCCGTTTGCTCAATTTCCCGCACAACGTCCAGTTGGGGGACATAGATCCCATATTTCGGACCAGCATTCCCTGTTGCCAGTTTTTCTTCACTGTCTGTCGGTTTGCTTCCGCACCCGAAAGCGATTCCCAGCATGCAAGCCAGGGTCAGTACTTTCCATACTTGTTGTTTCCCCATTGAGTCCCTCCTTGTGGTTCAGCGGCTCGCTGTGTAATGAATTCTATTTCATATCCGTGCCGATGGTTTCCGCCAGCCCGCCAGCCAGGCCAGTTTCATCCGTCCGCCCAGTTTTCGAATCTGTTCAAATGCAACCATAAATGCCGGCATGCAGCAGATGATCAAAATGGATGATGAAATGAGGCCGCCAATCGTTGAAATCCCCAGCGACACCCATACCTGCTGGGTCTCTGATTCGCCTGATGTTTCCAGAACCAGCGGCAACATGCCGACCACGGTTGTCAACGTGGTCAGGAGGACGGGCCGTACCCGTCGAAGGGACGCATTGACTGGATCATGATCCGGATCGTGACGATAGTGATCCACGTACAGGATGGCGTTGTTGACCACGATTCCAAAGAGCAGGATCAGGCCCATGTAAGCCGAGCTGTCAAAGCTGTATCCCCCGTGAACAAAGATCTGAAACACGCCGATCACGGCGAACGGCACGGACAACAGTACGGGCAATGGCAGTATCAGCGACTCAAAATAGGCAGCCAGCAGCAGATAGATCACAATCAGCGCGATGATGTATGCCCGATAGATCATTTGTTCTTCGCTTTCCGTCATGTAGCTTTCATCCATTTCCTTGGTGAACCCCGGCGGCAATGTCAATTCCTCGTAGACCTTCCTGTTGAACGCACGGGCCCGTTTGCTGGATCCGCGATAATTCCAGGCCAACTGGGCCAGGTATTTCTGGTTCTTTTTGGTGATGGACGAACCCATCTGGATCCGGTCAAATGTGACCAGGTCGCCCAGACGGATCCATTGACCGGCGGCGGATCGGAAGGTAACACCGAGGAGTTCTTCACGTGTCAATCCACGGAAGTCATGGAAACGGATTTCCAGTTCCATTTCTTCTCCCTCCATCCGAACGCGGGTGCCCAGTTCGGTCTGCAGGTTACGAGAGATGTATCCCACCAGTTCACTGATGGAAATGCCGTTTCGTCGGATCATGTCTTGGCGCATGCGAATGACGATTTCCTCATCATCACCGCCGTACCATTGCTGGCTGAATACCACTTCTGATTCTTGCACGCGCCGTTCCCGTAGAACCTGTCGGCGGATCCGGTTGGCTTCCAGCTTGACCTGGTCATAGGAAAACCCGGTGATGGTCAGGCGGGAATTCATGTATCGGCCCCCGCCCCCCGGTGAGGAATAGTAGCCATTCTGGTCCAGGCCGGACACGCCGACCGTGATGCCCGCCAACTCGGAGCCCACCGCGATCAACTCATCCTTGATCAGGAACGGAAATGCGGTCTGCTTCGCCTCATCGGTAAAGGATACGCGCATATGCCCGGAATTGCGGTATACATTGAGGACCACGTCCTTTACCCCGGTTCGGTCCACTGCCCGGCGTTCAAAGGGCAGCAGAATGTCGTCAATCGTGCTCACATCCGCCTCTCCGGGCATCCGGATGTAAACCGACACGGTGCGGGGATCGGGCCTGTAGAAAAACCCACCCGTAGAGACTTCCTTGCTGAATGTCCGATAGCTCTGCCATCCCAGCAGCAGAACCAGCGCAATGACCAGAGGTGCCAGTTTCCGGACCCAAGCCAACGGGCGTGACATGAAACGGAAATGCAGCAATGCCCGGGGACGGGTGCGTAGCCCGGTCTTTGCATAAGCCAACGGAATCAACGTGAAGGCTACCAGCAGGGACGCGGACAGGGAAAACACAATGGCCAGTGCAAGTGGCATGTAATAGGCGGCCAGGCGTCCGGACAGGAACACAAAGGCGAAAAAACCGCCAATGGTGGTCAGGGTGGATGCCACGATACTGCCAGCTACTTCCCGGGTACCGGTTCGGACCGCCGTTTCACGGGACTTTCCGGTATCTAGGTGGGCGATGATGCTCTCGGCTACCACGATAGCATTGTCCACCATCATGCCGAAACCCAGTGCCAGGCCGGACAGGGAGATGAAATTGATGGACAGATCAAATAGATAGAACAGGTCCACCGCAAGCAGTGAGGATAACAGGATGGTGGCCACGATCACCAGCGGCGTCCGGAATGACAGGAGAAAGAGCATCAACGACGCCAGCACGAGGATGACGATAAATCCGGCCCGTTTGGCCAGACCCATCACCTGATCTTCAATATCTTCCCCGCTGTCTTCCAGGACACGGAAAGAGAGGTCCGGAAATCGATCCCCCAGTTGGTCGATCAATTGGCGACAGGCGCGGGCCGTTTCAATGGTGTTGGCACCCTGGGTCTTTTCCAGGGACAGGGTGACGGTGGCCAGACCGTTAACCCGGGAAAGGCTGTACAGCGTACCGTATCCCATGGAAACTGATGCCACGTCGGACAGTCGAATGACCCGGTCTCCCCGGGAAATGATCGGAATCCGAGCAAGCTGTTCCGCGTTCAGTACGCTGTTGTCCACCAGTAGTTCAATCCGGAGATCGTCTTTCACCAGTGGTTCCGCGGCATACTTCAGTCTCAGATCCATAAGCCGGTTCGCAACCGTTTCCGAACGGATGTCCAGGTATTGAAGCCGTTCCCGGTCCAGCAATACTTTGGCCACCCGGTCGGACCCGCCTCGTATCGTCACATCGGAAATGCCATCGATTGCGGCCAGCCGGGGCACGACTTCCCTGCGCACAAAGGTGCGGACATCCTGCAGTGGCATGCCTGCGGACACTTGGACTTCGAAGAAATCCTGCTGCCGGGTCCGCATCTCATCGGGCAGGATGGTACGTACCTGTGGACCCGATACCTGGCGGGGCAGGGTGCCGCGTAATACGGCCAGTTCCTCTTTCAGCTGGAACTGGGCATAGTCCATATGGGCGTCTTTTTCAAAGGTGATAGTGACGGTGGAATTGCCGTATCGGGATTCGGACCGGACTTCGGCCACTCCCGGAATCCGGCCGGCAATGGCTTCAATGGGGGTGTTCACATCTTTCTGGACGGTCTCGGGTGTCGCGTGCGGCCAATCGGTGATGACATTGATTTTCGGTTCTTCCACGTCAGGCATCAGGTCCACCTGGATGTGCCGAATAGCGAATCCCCCGAATGCCAGGGCGATCAGGTAGAAGATCAGCACCGCGACGGGGCGTTTCAGTACCAGGTCCATCATGTTGACGGGTTCTCCGCGATGCCTTTCTTTGTCGCGATCAATTCATAAAGTGCCGGAATCAGGAACAGGGTCAGCGTGGTGGCGGAAAGCATGCCGCCGGTCAATACCACCGCAAGCGGACGCAAAAGGTCGGAACCGGCACCGCCGAGGAAGAATACCGGACTCACACCCAGGATGGTGGTTAAAGTGGTCATCCAGATGGGCCGGAACCGTTCCGCGGAACCTTCCAGCACCGACTGGCGTAATGCCATCCCCCCGCTGCGTTTCTGATGAATACAGTCCACCTTGATGATGGCGTCATTCACCACGATACCGCCCAGGATCACCATGCCCACCGCCGAAATTACATTCAAGGTCTGCCCGGTGATGATCAGCAGCAGCACCGCGCCAGCCAGACCCATGGGAAAGGTGAAGATGATGATCAACGGCATCCGGAATGATTCAAACTGGGCGGCCAGCAGCAGGTATACTAGCGCAAATGACAGGAGCAGGGCCCATTGAAGGGAATCCAGTGACCGCCGCATTTCGGCCATTTCCTCCCCTTCCCGGACCAGCACACCCCGGCCGGTTTCCATCTCATCCACGTGGGCCATGATTCGCTTAAGCAACCGGTCCTGATCTGTTCCGGGACGGACATTGATGGTCAGTACGGCCATGGGAGACTGTTGCTCCCGTTCCAATCGCTGGGGAATGTCCACCGGCAGGATGTCCACCAGTTCCTTCAACTTGATGGGCTGATCGTCGTGTAGAAACACCGTTTCATTGAGTTGGTCCACGGTTTCCCGGAGATTCTCATCCAGCCGGACCCGGATGTTGTAGTTCCGGTCGGTCAGTTTCAAGACCGACACCACCCGCCCCCGGACTGCAGTGGATAGAAAATCGCCCAGCGTCCTGCCCGAAATGCCATGGCGCAGCAGCACAGCATCTTTGAACTTCACCTGCAGGCCTTCACCGGCGGAAGCTGAGAAATTGTCGGCAACAGTGATCACTTCGGGCTGATCCACCAGCCAGTGGGCGGTCTGGCGAGCCAATTGCACCGCGTCCGTGCGTTTTTCGGACAGGAATTTCACCCGCATGGTGCCCGTTCGAAACAGCATGGCAAATTCATTTTCCGCCTTGCGGAAGGTCAGTTCCAGGGCTTCCCGGTCCCGGCACCAGTCTTCCACGGCAAGCCGGATCTGTTCTTCGTTATCCTTGATTTTCAGCGTTACGTTCAGATAGTTGGCACCGGCATCGTCCAACACCGTGGTCAGGTCGGCCGGATCCACCCCCACCAGAACCAGTGCATGGTTCACGTCCTGAGCAGATGCAAGCCAGGCCTCCAATTCCGCGGCGACCCGTTCGGATGCGTGCAGTGACGCGTTCCGGGGAAGGGCGACTGTGAATCGTACAGTGTCCCCTTCGGTCTTGGGGAAGAATTCCCGCTGGAGAAGGGAACCGGAACCAATACCCAGTGTCAGCAGCACCAGGGCCACGGTCAGCAACACCGCTTTCCGATCCAGTGTCCATGCCAGTGACCGGTGGTACACATCAAATAGATGCGTATACAGCCGGTCAAAGAGTCGGATGGGCGGCATCAGCAGCCATCCCAGTGCACCCAGCACCAGTGCGGAGCACCGGCCCAGCAGGAAGATGAACCGGTAGAACATCCACATCAGGAGCCGTCCTGTCAATTTGATCGCATGCCAGGGAAACAGCAGGAGGAAGTGCTTCCAGCCCGGCCAACTCCAAGCGAAACCCGGAATCGCGGTGGTATCCTTCGAAACCCCGAACATGCGCCGGGCCACAACCGGCAGCAGTGTGATAGACACCAGGTAGGAACAGAGCAAGGAAAAGCAGATGGTCAGGGACTGGTCCCGGAAAATATGCCCGGCAATGCCGTGAACCAGGAGCAACGGCAGAAACACGCTCATGGTAGTGAGGGTGGACGCCAGTACGGCACCCGCCACCTGGGATGTCCCTGTGTATTCCGGTTCCGCTTGGCCCGACTGAATCTGCTGGTAGATGCTCTCCAGAACCACGATGGCATTGTCCACCAGCATCCCTACCCCCAATGCCAGTCCGGACAGGGACATGATGTTCAGGTTTACGCCCAAGAACATCATGAGGCCGAAGGTGGCAATGATGGATACTGGGATCGAAATGGAAATCACCAGTGGTGCACGGAAATTGCCCAGGAAGAACAGGATGATCAGAAAAGCCAGAACACCGCCCAACGCGATGGCTTGGACCACGTTGGCAATGGCCACCCGGATCATGCCGGCATTCTCGAACGCCACCTGGAAATTCATGTCGGGATAGTCCCGTTTCAGTTCGGTCATCGCTTCATTAACCGATTCTATGGTATCCAGCGTATTGGCGCCTACTGTCTTGTACACCAGCAGGAGAACGCCGTTGGTGCGGTTCATCCGGGCCGTTACGGTGGGGTCCGGTGAGCCCCATTGAACGTCGGCCACGTCATTCACCAGCACCGGGGCCAGCCCGGCACGTTTGACCGGAATATTGCGAATTTCATCCAATGTGCGGACCGAAGCCAGGATGCGTAGCGCGTATCGATATCCCTCCTGGAGGATCTGACCGCCCACCTGGTCCTGGTTGTGGTCCTGGATGGCGGTACCGATCTCGGTCGGTGTCAGGTTGTGGAAAGCCAGTTTCCGGCTGTCAAAGGTGATGATCACTTCCTTTTCCAACCCGCCCTTGAGTTGAATGGCGGATACACCCTCGATTCCCTCGATTCGCTGCTTGATGGCCGTGTCCAGAAACTCGGTGAGATCCGGGATGGTCGCGTTACCGGATACAAACAGGCCCATCACCGGCGTGGTGGCCGGGTTCCATTTGAGAATGGTCGGCCTGCGGGCATCCTGGGGAAAGCCCGCCATCATACGGGCTGCATCCAGTTTTTCCCGGACATTCAGGGTTGCATATTCCATGTTCTCGCCCCAGTCAAACTGGAGCCGGAGCACGGATAGGTTTTCCCGGGAGATTCCCTGTACCATGCGGACCCCGGTCACCCCGGATACTGCCTGTTCCAGCTTGCGGGTGATGTATTCCTCCACCTCTACCGGCGTTGCGCCGGGATACTCACAAACCACGGTCAGTTCCGGCAGATCGAATGAGGGAAACAGAGAAAGGGACAATTCACGGTAGGAAATCATACCGATGGTGGTTACAGCTAGAAAAACCACCACGGTGGCCACCGGCCTGCGCAATGCCAGCTTGATCATGTGTGATGTCCTAGAAGTCGGCCGTTCGTTTGACTTCGACCAGGGAGCCGTGACCCAAAGTCAGGTTGTTACCGGCGACCACCATATCACCGTCACGCACTTCATCGTAATCGGAATCGTTCACAATGGCGGCCACCCGATCATTTCGATCCACGATCCGCACATAAATCCACTTGGTCCGGTTGTCCGGTCCCACAACGAACACCAGGGTGCGCCCCTCACGGGTCACAACGGCACTTACCGGCACCAGCATCTGCTGTTCAATTCGCACGGTGTCCACCGTTACATCGGCATACATGCCGTCGAAGATCTTCCGTTCCTGGTTGTCTACCTTGACAAATACCGATACGGTACGATCGTCCGAGTTGACCACGGGATTGATTTCATCCAGTACCCCGGCAAATTCCCGGTTTGGAAATGCAGAAAACCGGAGGCCCACCTGCTTGCCGGTTTCCACGAAGGGCAGCTCGGTTTCCATCAGGGATGCCCGGACATAGATAGCGCCGGGGTCCAGGAAGTCATAGAGATGGTCGCCCACGTACACATATCGGCCCTGGAATGCGTCCATTTCCGCGATCACACCGTCAAACGGTGCGGTCAAGTCGCAGTTCTCCAGGTTCAGGTTGGCTTCCGCCAGCTGATAGCGTGCAGCGCTGACCCCTTTGGTGTCCAGTGCCACCGACCGTCGCAGCTCACCGGAGGCAACGGCCTTCTTCCGAAGCTCAAAGCTCTGGGACAGATAGGTGTCAAAATCAATCTTCCGGTCTCGGTATGCGTCGTCAAGCTTGGCCAATTCCTGGCGGAAGGTGCCCCCATCAGTTTCGGCCACGTCATATTGTTCAATGACCAGCTCGGAAATGGCCTTGGACAGGGACGCTTCCGCCTGCTCGGCCTGGAGCCGGTACCGGCGGTCGTCAATGCGCACTAAGGACGTGCCCTTCTTGACGAAGGAACCGGTTTCAAACACACCTCCGACAACCCGCCCTTCCACTTTGGCGGTCACCTTCTGCCGTTTCCGGCAAACCGCGACGCCCTGGGTGCGAATCTGCTTGACCAGGTCCCCGGTACGTACCTTTGCACCAGTGACAATTACCGGAATTTCCTGTTTTTCCGTCTGCTGGCTGGTTTTCGTACGCTTGTCCTGGGCTGGGGTTTCCGCCTGGGATGTGGAATCGCAACCTGAGGAGATCAACAACGCTCCAGCGAACAATGACGCCATCAATGCCGACTTAACGTTGGAATTCATCTGAGCCTCTTTCTAGGTGGTTATTTTCAATGGATTGTATCATACACAAGAGACAGTTGTGCCCGTTGTTGTCGTTAATTTCTCTAGTTGTGCCAGCCAAATTCATGATGTGCTCCCAGGAATGCTAAAATTTTACCACTTGCTCAAATTATAGGATATTGCTTTGCGCGTCAACCAAATTTTCCCGCCTCCGCATTGGACTGATGATGGTCGTATCTTATTGTATTTAAAAATTTATGTTTATACCCTTCCGCTGTTTGTGAGCTATTTGAAGATTGATATGTATATGATACTTCTACATATTGTTCGTTTGTGGTTGTGGGATGGATTTCATCCCTCAATACCTAAGTCCTTTGTTAAGTCAAAGCGCAACAAATTGTCTCTGTCGGACGAGATTCCATACAGAGTATCCTCTTCGTTGGAAACCGCAATTTTTAATATTCCTTGAGTCAAGTGCAAGAATTGGCTTATGGTGCCTTTCTTGTTCATGACTAGAACGGATCTTGGTTTAACGGGCAGCCGTTTCCCTTTGGTTTGAAGATATTGACCTGAGTAGAGCAGATAAAGATTGCCTGATTTTCGGCAATATTCTGCGTCCAAGTATCCGATCCGTGATTCAGTGGAATGCGTGATTGTCAAGTGTTCGCCGACTGAGACCATTTCGTAAGATGGAAAGAAAGAGTCGGGCCCAATGAACACTCTCAACGTCCTGTCCTCAATGGAATGATCTTCGAGCAAGGAGCCAAAAAGAATAGCTACAATTAGGTGGTTGTCATTAGGACGATAACAAATGTCCCCTTCAAATCCATGTGAATGTTGAGTGGCATTTTCTGGTTGTGTTATCTTCACCGGATTTCTTGAATGACCGTGTGAGAATTCTCCGTTCTCGTTGAAAAAGGCTATCCTGCAGTTGGAATAGAAGCCCAGCCCGCAAAAAGTTCCATCGGGCATTACTTCAAGGCATTTGGTTATTCCTGGCTCGCTCTCGATTCTAATGATCTTATTTGGACTTGTGGAGCCAAGCAAGAGGTCTGCCAAATTGTAACGCTTCAATTTTTGAGTGGAAATGTCATATACCCAGAATCTGTCGGTTTGTGATCGGTCCAGCACTAACTGTGATGCTTGAATGTATTCTTCAGGCCCTTGCCCTTTGGTTCCGAAAGAACGAATTAGTTGGCCAGATTCAAGAGAAAACAGTTTAAGAAAATGCTCAGATCTCTTGTCAATAGCGACTACATATTTGTCGTGGAGCAAAAGAAAGTCAGTTGCCCAGTTCAACAAATCATTTGACAACACGGGAAGCCCTTCCAGCGCGTGTGATTCTGATGGCAATTCCAGATTCACGTAATTATCATATGTGTACTTGTCCGATGATCGTGAACAGGCGGTTGAAAAGAGTGTTGTCAGGACAGTAAGTGTTAAAGCAGTCACGACGCTGTAGATTCTCATCAATCGTTTCTCTCCTTTTTTGTTAGTGTTCCGGTTTAGTCTAGTTTCTGTAAGTCCCGAATGTCAATCTGAACAATCAACGATTGTCGAAAAGACCCTGAAAAATAAGTTATTTGTATTCTATGAAATAAAAAATCCATTTATGAGGCCCTGAAATTCCAAGGATTGTCCAATATGTGGTCAATTTGGGAACAAGGGGGAAGTTTAATCTCTTTGCAGTTTGGCTATATTAGAACCC
>CAZDKZ010000074.1:7070-11433 GCA_964506215.1 uncultured Holophagae bacterium | reverse complement strand
ACCGTCATTAATACCCCGGGATCATGGAATAACCGTGGGGACATCCGGGACATCACGGGTGTGGAGATTTTTACCAACCTGTTTGGACTGGATGTACAGGGAGAACAGCTCAGCTGGATTCCCGACCTCAGCGGATTCACCAATCTCCACTACCTGGACGCCAGGAGCAACAACCTGGTCATGGTCCCGGATTGGACGACCCTGACAGAACTGAGGAGAATCGACTGTACCCACAACAATCTCACCGAGATTCCACCAGTGGCGCCGCTGGTCAACCTGGACTATCTGCTGCTGGGGAACAACCAGTTGAGCAGCATACCGGACCTGACAGCGCTCACCCAGTTGACACGCCTGGAGGTTTATGAAAACAACCTGTCGGAACTTACCGGTACGGCAAACTTGACGAACATGGAAGTCTTCAACATCAGCGACAATAATTTCAACGCGTTGCCGGACATTTCCACCATGAGTCACCTCCGTGATCTCCATTGCGACCAAAACAATATTTCCACACTACCGGACCTGTCTCCATACCCGGACCTCTTTTATCTGACCATGTCAGACAACAACATCAGCACGGTCACCGGCCTGTCCGGACTGACCAACATGTATCTCATGGATCTGAGCAAGAATCCGATTTCCACACTGGAGGACCTGTCTGCCCTGGATAACTTGGTTCAATTCGATATCGGATACACCGACATCGCCACGGTTCCCGGACTGGGCAACCTGGACAGCCTGACTACGTTCTACTGCCATTATTCCCTGGTGACCGACCTGACGGCGCTTAACGGTAAAACGGACTTCTCCCGGCTCAGCTGCAACGGGTGTGTCGGTATTTTTCTACCGGACTTCACCGGCTGGACGTCACTGACCCGGCTCTACATTACCTTCTGCCAACTGGATGACGTACCGGACGTCACCTCCTGTACATCGCTCCAGTATTTTGGAGCTGCGTACAACAATTTCGGGGCCGATGACTGTCCGATGATTCAGGCCATCGAAGCCATGGGAACCGTCAGTTTCACCTACAATCCCCAGCATGACGGTTCCACATTGACATGCGATTGATGCGAGTACATACGAATGGGGCCAGTATCATCTGGCCCCCTCACTTTTTCATCACTTCAAAATCAATCAGGAGGCAATAGAAGATGAAACAGCTGTTCCCCTGTTGGATCGCGCTGATCCTGACCATGAGTGCGTTTGCGGGCACCCATTACATCGGCCACATTGCCGGTGAAAACTGGACCACCACCATTACGGTATACAACGAAAAATCCGAAACCCAGTACTTCACCATGAACCGGTGGATGGATGATGGAACCACCATCGTAGCAGCGGACATACCGGTTCCACCCAACGGTTATGTCATCGTAACCAACGCTGACTTCGGATACGGCGGTATTGCCCGCATCGACACGGCGCTGGATGTCCAGTTAAATATCAAACTGGCATTTCGCTACCAGGACTCCCACTCCCTGTGTGAATTTTTCATTCCCAATTCCGAACCGGCCAATACCTGGATGGTGCCGAATCCCTACCTGGCCCATTTTGACTGGTTCGGCATGGCACTGGCCAACTATTCCGGGACCACCGCCAATGTCACCCTGACCGCATGGCATGGGGGCGCAGTAGTTGCTGCAATGACCATCCCCATTGATTCCAATCGGAAAACCGTGGATGTATCCAACGGATTCTGGGCAGGCATCAACTATGCAGACGTTGACCTGGTAACCATTGACAGTGACGTCCCCATAGCGGCCCCGATTTCCATCACCGGAAACGACGAACAGGACCGACACGTCTTCTTCCTGGGCCAGCAGGAACGGGAAACCCTGCCGGCTGAAACCCACACCTACACCATTCCCCACATCGCCACTGACAGATGGACCACTGCCCTGACCATTTACAATGACATGGCGGCCCCGGCATCCATCACCCTGAACACCTGGTTGCCGGACGGCACCCAGGACGTGGTGGACGGCATGTTTCCGGTTCCCGGTCATGGGTCCCTGGTGCTTTATGCCGGAACCGACTTCGCATACGGGGGTATCGGCGTACTCACCACCGATAACGACGTGCATGCAAAACTCACCTACCAGTACGGCACATCCGAATCCCTGTGTGAATTCTTCCTGACGGAAACCACCGCCACCCGGTGGTTCATCCCCAACTCCATCCATGACTGGTTCGACTGGTTCGGCATGGCGCTGTGCAATCCCACGGACGAACCGGTTGTGGTGGCCCTGGACGCTTACAGCGAAGGGTCATTCGTAGAGATCGGCACCCGGCTCCTGGAACCCCATACCAAGATCGTGGGGCTGGCGGAGGACATCTGGCCAACCACTGATGAAAGCAAGAGTGGGTATACCGGTGTGGATATGGTGGTGATCCGGTCAAATGCAGAGATTCCACCGCCCCTGTCCATCACCGGGAATACCGAACAGGACCGCCATGTATTCTTCCTGTCCAACCGGAACCTGGTGAACTATCCCTTCGCGGACCCCAACTTTGAGGCATACTGCCTGGCAAACTTCGACACCGATGAAAACGGCCACATCAGCACGGCTGAGGCGGAAGCAGTCATCGAAATTGACACACCCGGTGACTTCGGCGCACGTGGCAATATCCGAGATCTGACTGGTCTCAGCATGTTCACCAACCTGGAGTTTCTGTACTGTCAAGGTGAACAACTGAGCTGGCTACCGGATCTGGATGCGTTGACGGCTCTGAGAGATATACGGTGTTATGACAATTACCTCGTAACAATCCCCCCACTGGACGGTAAGCCGAATCTGAGATGGCTGAATTTCAGTTGGAACAGTATCTCCCGACTGCCTTCACTTTCATCTTTGAACGCACTCCGGTATTTCTATATCAGTGAAAACAACCTGAGCGAATTCCCGGATGTTTCCGGTCTTGTGGATCTGAGAGTTTTTGATGTTTCCTATAACCATTTGACCAGTATCCCGGGCATTGAGTCGCTGACCACACTGCAGCATGTAACGCTGACCGAAAACGCATTGACCGTGCTGCCGGATTTGAGTGTTTCAACGGGTCTGATCAGTCTATATGTCACCGACAACGAACTGACTTCCCTTCCTGACCTTTCCATATTTCCGGACCTGACACTGCTGCATTGTGGCCACAACCAACTGACAGAAATACCGGGATTGGCATCCATGAGCAACTTGAACAATTTCCGTTGCGATTATAACCTGCTGACCGATCTTTCCGATATAGCCGGGTTAACCAACATCTATAATTTTGCCTGTTCTTACAACAATCTCAGTACCCTGCCGGACATGTCTGCGCTCACCGAGATGCTTTATCTGTATGTTTCAGGTAACGCCATCACCACCATTCCGGGACTGGCATCCATGAACAAGCTCGAGACACTGTACGCCAACGACACGAACATCACCGATTTCAGTGATGTCACTGGTATCACCACGTTGGAACGACTGTACATTTTTAACAATGCCATTGCGGTGTTACCCGACCTGTCCGGCCTGGACAACCTGAACACCTTGCATTGCTACAACTGCGGACTCACCGATATACCGGACGTAACCGGGTGTGATGCCATCGATACCTACTATTGCTACTGGAACTATTTTGGACAGGATGATTGCCCCACCATCCAGGCCATCGAGGCCCTGGGACTCTCACTGTTCGATTATAATCCCCAGAAAGGCAGCGGCGATCTTGTTTGTCCATGACCGTTGACCACAACGAATAAACACGAAACGGGGGCCGAAGGGCCCCCGCTTCAATTGGGTGATGTGACAATCGAATCAGGATGTGTGACTCATTCCGATTCGGTTTCAGACGGTTTCGGTTTCTTCGCCCGGGGCTTCCGTTTGGGCTTGGGCTTCTCTTCCGTCGCCTCGGCCTTCTCCACCACTTCAGGCGCCACAATTTCGGGCTCCGCGTTCTGCTCCGGTACCGGCGGCACGTCGGCCGCAACCGGTTCTGCCGGTTTCTGTACGTCCTCATTGGGCACCAGGGCCACGTAGAAGGACGCAAAGGCAGCGGACAGCCAGACCATGGAGAACAGGATCCCCACGCCGCAGAACAGCAGGCCCAGGATGGCGATGGGGATGGCGGTCAGTCCCATGAGGAATACCGTGCCCGCCCGGCCATAAGTCAAATCCCAGCTCTTGCGCAGGGCCGTGTTCACGTCCAGATTCTCTTCAACCACCAGGTAGGGTGCCAGTACCAGCCTGCAGGCAAAATAGATGCCGGGAATAATCAGGGCAACCAGCCCGATGCCGACGATCACACTGACCACCAACCGGGTCAACACCACGTGAACATAGTTTTCGGTCACCTTGAAAATGTCATTCACGTCCGGAGA
>CAZDKZ010000074.1:3167-6970 GCA_964506215.1 uncultured Holophagae bacterium | reverse complement strand
GCTGCCGGTGCCCTGCTGTTCTTCACCATGATGGTGGTGGCGGTGAACCGGACACCCTCCCTGCCATTCACCACCTGCTTCATCCTGACCACCGGGCTGGCCTTCCTGGTCCAGGGTGTCAGCATCTACAACGCAAACAATCCCGGGCGGCTCCCCTTCTCCATGAATGACATCAACATGGCCCCCTACTGGAACACCGTCATGATCCTGATGACGGCCGGGGGTATTGCGTACGCACTGATAATGGCGGGTGAGTTGAAGAACCCCCGACGCAAAACCCTGGTCCGGCGGTTCGCGTTCGCCCAGTCCGTGCTGCTGGTTGCCCGCCAGGGACTGGCCTGGCTGCACCCGGAAAACGAGGCCCTGGTGCTGCTCCAGCAATTCGTGGTATTTGCCGGTGACCTGTGGCCGCTGCTCCTGCTGGACCGGGCCCTGCCCCGGATGACCGATACCGCGTCCGCCACCCTCTCCCAAAGCCTGGAACGGTTTGCCATTACCCCCCGGGAAAAGGAAATCGTGGAACGGATCTGTGACGGCAAAACCAATAACCAGATAGCAGACGAACTGTTCATTTCCCTGCAAACCGTCAAGACACACACCTACCGGATCTACCGGAAACTGGGGGTACGCAACCGGGTGCAGATGATCAACCTGCTGCGCCACGATTAGCACTCCCGCATCATTCTTTTTTTCAATAGATTATAATTTTCTTCTTGACAGAACGCACCGGTTCCGGCAGATTGTTATGCACAACGGAACGAGAGGTTTGATGAGAACATGATTCGAACAACAACTAACTGGTGGTGGCACAACATGACATTTCTGACCTAAGGCATGCCACCGGTATAGGTATATCCCGGGCCCAGAGGCATCTGCCTCTGGGCCCTTTTTTTGTACCCGTAAACAAACCCTTTTGGAGGTTTTTGATGCTGTATCCCGATCTTGAAACGCTGACAAAACTGGCCGAGAACCATGAGCGGGCCACGGTGTACCGGGAAGTCCACGCGGACACGGTCACCCCCATTACCCTGCTCACCCGGTTCCAGGAAAAGGAACGAATGTTCCTGCTGGAAAGCGCCCGCCTGGACAAGTCCTTTTCCCGGTTCTCCTTCTTCGGAACGGATCCGGTTCGAACATTCCGACTGTATGCCGACCGGCTGGTAATTGAATCGGTCGATGGCCAGACCGTCATCCGGGACAACCCGTTCGGTTATCTGGTGGAACAGTTTCGGGGCCAGGCCGCCCATCCCTCCCCGGAGTTCGGGGCATTCAATGGCGGTTTCGTGGGCTGGTTTGCCTATGAAGCCGTGAACCTGATGGACATACTACGCACCCCGCTGCCGGTTTCAACCGATGAACCCCTGGCCGTGTTCTTTGAAGTGGACCAGTTTTTCATCCTGGACAACCATCGCTTCAAACTGTACGCGGCATGTTCCATACCGCTCGATGGTGACGTGGCGGCGGCATACCGGGCCACCTCCTCCCGGACCGCCGCCATGGCCGCCGAGCTCAACAGCGCAACCCCGGCACCAGCCGCGCCGGTCCGCCCCGCTGAATTTGAACGGGAAATGGAGCGGGATGCCTTCATGGACAAGGTAAACCGGATCCGGGACGAAATTGAAGCGGGGGAATGCATCCAGGCCGTGCTGTCCAACCGCTACCGGCTCCCGGGTAAGCGGAACCCCATCACCTTCTACCGGGCCCTGCGCCGGGTCAATCCGTCACCCTATCTGTTTCTGGTCAAGGACGGGGACACCGTGCTCACCGGATCCTCTCCGGAGACCCATCTCAAGGTAAAGGACGGCATCGCCACCCTGAAACCCATCGCGGGGACCATTGCCCACAACCCGTCCGACGACCTGGAGCAACTGAAACGACGATTGCTCAACGATCCCAAGGAACGGGCGGAACACCTGATGCTGGTAGACCTGGCCCGCAACGACCTGTATACCCGCTGCGATCCGGCCTCCATCCAGCTGACCCGGTCGTTTGAACCGGAAGTGTATTCCCACGTGATCCATATCGTGTCCGAAGTAACCGGTCAGCTTGCGACCGGTGTTACCGCGCTGGAACTGTTTGCCCGTACCTTCCCCGCTGGTACCCTCACCGGCGCCCCCAAGGTCCGGGCCATTGAGCTGATCCAGGAAATGGAAAGCTCGCCCCGGGGATTCTATGGGGGCTGCGTCGGCTATTTTTCCTATGCCGGCGACATGGACACCTGTATTACCATCCGGTCCGCCTGTTTTACCCCCGAGGCCGCAGAAATCCGGGCCGGTGCCGGTATCGTATATGACAGCCGGCCGGACAGGGAATTTGAGGAAGTAGAAGGGAAATTGGCAGCGCTGTTTTCAGCGTTCCGCCTGATGGAAGAACTGGAGGACAGCCATGTACCTGCTCGTGGATAACTATGACTCCTTCACCTACAACCTGTACGCATTGATGAAAAACCAGGGTGCCGAGGTGGACGTGATCCGCAACACCGACCCCCTGCCCGACATGGGGAAATACCGGGGCATTGTGCTATCACCCGGTCCATCCCGGCCGGAAAACGCGGGCATGACCCCGGAAATTGTCCGGGAACAGACCGGCCGTATCCCGATCTTCGGCGTATGCCTGGGAATGCAGGCCATCGGCGCACACCTGGGGAATACCATCCGTTCCGCCAACACCATTCAGCATGGGAAAACCGACATCATCCGGTTCAAAGCGGACTCGGTACTGTTTGACGGCATCAGCGGCCCCTTCAGCGCCGTCCGCTACCATTCGCTGGCGGTGGACGCAAAACCCGAAACCGCCCCCGTCATCGCCACCGCGGACAGTGACGGGGAAGTGATGGCCATTGAAGACGTAGACAAGCAATTGTTCGGTGTCCAGTTCCATCCCGAGTCCATCCTCAGCGAACAGGGGGACGCCATTGTCCGCAACTTCCTGAAGTTTTGTGAAAATGACTATGCGGCCCAGCAACCCAGCGAAAAGCTGGACCTGAACCGGCTGGCGGGCAACAAACCCATGAGCTACCGGGATGCCCGCAAGGCATTCAATGCCATGATGCGGGGGGATCTCCAGGCTGCAGAAGTGGGCGCCATCCTCACCGCCATGCGGGTGCGAGGCGAAACTGCCGATGAGATTTCCGGCGCGGCTGATGCGCTGAACCATCACAAGGTCCGGTTTGACCGGGGTGACAGAATGGCGGTGGACACCTGCGGAACCGGCGGGGACGGCAAAAACTGCATGAACGTCTCCACCGCGGTGTCCCTGACCCTGGCCGCCATGGATATCCCGGTGGTGAAACACGGCAACCGGGCCATGAGCGGCGCATTCGGCTCGGCCGATATCCTGGAAGCCCTGGACATTCCGCTGTCGCCGGACCCGGCAGAAGCCAGGAAGATGTTTGACCAACATGGGTTCACCTTCCTGTTCGCCCCCAACCATCACCCCGCCATGCGCCACGTGGTACCCCACCGGAAGGTGCTGGGCTTCCCCACCATATTCAACCTGGTGGGGCCGCTGGCCAACCCGGCCGACCCGCCCTACCAGGTGATCGGCCTGCCCAGCATGGAACGGCTGTTCGTCATGGCCGAGGCCGCCGCCCGACTGGGACGGCGGCGGATTATCCTGTACAGCTCGGAAGACGGGTATGACGAAGTCTCCACCGCCGCACCCACAAGGTGCATGGATATCCAGGCCGAAGGGGTAAACGAGTTTGCCATTCATCCGGCGGAGTTTTTCTCCCCCCGGCCCATGCCCGAGGTCCGGAACGCGGAAGAAGCGGAACTCACCTTCATCCGGGCCATCGCCGGCTC
>CAZDKZ010000074.1:0-3067 GCA_964506215.1 uncultured Holophagae bacterium | reverse complement strand
AGGTCCGGAACGCGGAAGAAGCGGAACTCACCTTCATCCGGGCCATCGCCGGCTCGGATCCCGACCTGACCAACCTGCTGGCCATCAATGCCGCACTGGCCCTGTTGTGCTGTGGGCGGGCGAACACCCTGCAGGACGGTTTCAACATGGCAAAAGAAACGCTGTTATCCGGCCAGGTGAGCCGCTATTTGAAAAAACTGACGGTGGTGTAACATGCTGCAGCAAATCCTGGAAAGAAAACGGGCGGACCTCGATCTGTTGCCCGCTGTTGAGACCCAACGGTCCCGGCCGGTCCATGACATGGTGACTTCACTGACCACCCGGCCCCTGATCTGCGAAGTGAAACGCCGGTCCCCCAGCCACGGGAACTTTCCGGCCACCGACCCGGCAAGTCGGGCAGCCCTATATGCCGCTGCCGGCGCGGGGGCGGTCAGCGTGCTCACCGACACGCCGTTTTTCGGCGGTTCTTTTGACGATCTCAGCGCCGTTGCGGACACTGTTGCCCTCCCGGTGCTGTGCAAGGATTTCATCCTGGACCAGCGGCAGATCCAGCTGGCCCACGGTTTCGGCGCGGACGCCATCCTCCTGATTGCCGCCGCACTTTCCGATGAAAAGCTGGCCGAGCTCACCGTGGTGGCCTGCTCTTTCGGACTGGCCATCCTCTACGAGGTCCATGATGAAGCGGAACTGGACCGGGTGCTGCCGCTGGAGCCCCGGCTGGTGGGCATCAATTCCCGCAACTTGAACACCATGGCAGTGAAACTGGACACCATCCACCGGCTGCTGCCCCGCATCCCGGACGGCGTCCTGGCGGTGGCCGAGAGCGGCATCCGCACCCCGGATGATGTCCGCTACTTACGGAAAGCCGGGGCCGGCGCGTTCCTGGTGGGCACCACGTTGATGACCGCCCCGGACCCCGCGGCAACGATCCGGGAACTGACAGCAGCAGCGGGAGAGAACCCATGTTCGTGAAGATCTGCGGTGTCAGCCGGGAACAGGACATCCAGGCCGCGATCCACTATGGCGCGGATGCCGTGGGCGTGGTGCTCCACCCGAAAAGCCGGCGATACGTGGAACCGGACCGTGCCCGGCAACTGGCGCAAGCAGCCCGGGGACAGATCCGGACCGTGGCCGTGGGTGTCCAGGCGTGGGAAGTGGCCGACGTCTGCGACGCGTTCGACTATGTCCAGTTGTATGAACCGGCACCTTTTGAACACATGATCCTGGCGGGTAACCAGGCACCGTCCACAGCATCGGCTCCGGAGATGTTCCTGTATGACAGCACCCGTGGTTCGGGTCAATTCACCGGTTTCCCGGAATGGGTCACCCGCTTGAATGTTCCGGTCATCCTGGCCGGTGGTCTGGATCGACATAACGTGGGAGACGTGATCCGGACCCATCGCCCGTTTGGTGTGGATGTGTCCTCCGGTGTAGAACGAAACGGACGAAAGGACCCGATGATGATTCGACAATTCATGGAGGCGGTAAACCATGCGTGCAGTTAACGGATTCTATGGAAACTATGGCGGCCAGTTCGTGCCCGAAACCCTTATTCCGGCCATGGATCAGTTGGAACAGGCCTGGAACCAGTTGCGGTACGATACCAGCTTCAACCGCGACCTGGATGATCTGCTGAACCGGTTTGCCGGCCGCCCCACACCCGTCTATGAAGCATCCCGGCTATCGGAAAACCTGGGATTGCGGCTGCTGTTCAAACGGGAAGACCTGCTCCACACCGGGGCCCACAAGATCAACAACACCGTGGGGCAGGCATTGCTCACCCGCCACATGGGCAAGAAACGGGTCATTGCGGAAACCGGCGCCGGTCAGCACGGGGTGGCCACCGCCGCCGCCTGTGCCATGCTGGGACTGGACTGCACCGTATACATGGGCGCGGTGGACGCCGCCCGCCAGGCACCCAACGTCCGTCGCATGAAACTGATGGGCGCGGAAGTGAAACTGGTGGAAACCGGTTCCCGCACCCTGAAAGACGCCATCAACGTGGCGTTGCAGGATTTTGTCGCTTCCGTTGAAACCAGCCATTACATCATTGGCTCGGTAGTGGGTCCCCATCCCTACCCGGAGATTGTAAGCGGGTTCCAGGCGGTCATCGGAAAAGAGGCCCGTGATTTATTCACAGACGAAACCCTGCCCGACACCGTGGTGGCCTGCGTGGGGGGCGGCAGCAACGCCATCGGCATTTTCCAGGGATTCCTGGATGACAAGAACGTCACGCTGATCGGGGTGGAAGCGGGCGGCCGTTCGGATAAGGCCGGTGATCATGCCCGCACCATCGGGGTGGGTGCGCCAGGCATCCTCCACGGCTGTATCAGCATGCTGTTGAGCAATACCGACGGCCAGGTACTCCCGGTGCACTCGGTGTCCGCCGGGCTGGACTATCCCGGTATCGGTCCCCAGCATGCCCATCTTAACGAAACGGGGCGGGTAACGTTCGCATCTGTCAACGACCACGAAGCGCTGCGTGCGGTGGAAGCCCTGTCCAGACTGGAGGGAATCATTCCCGCACTGGAATCGGCCCATGCGGTGGGATACGTGATGGCACACGCAGGTGAATTGCGGGGCCAGACCGTGCTGGTCAATTTGTCCGGCCGGGGGGACAAGGACATGGAAGCACTGGAGGAACTGCTATGAAGGGCATCTACCTGGTGGGCGGCTACCCGGACCGGGACGCGTTCAAAGAACGGCTGGCAACCATCCAGTCCATGGGATTCGACTTCGTGGAAATCGGACTGCCCTTTTCCGACCCGGTGGCCGACGGCCCGGTGATTGCCGGTGCCATGGAACAGGTGCTGGCAGCGGGGACTTCGGTGGATGACATCCTGACCGACATGGCGGCAGTGCCGGTAAACGGCTGCGACCGGTACCTCATGACCTATGCCAACGTGGTGTATCGGTATGGCACAGCACTGCTGGCAGAACGGGTCAACGGCAACGTGAAGGGCATCATCCTGCCCGACGTGCCGGTGCGCATGCAGCCGGTAATGGAAACGTTGGGGCTGAACGTGCCCCAGGTGCCGTTTGTGACGCCGGAGTCCCGGACGGAAGA
>CAZDKZ010000073.1:0-11926 GCA_964506215.1 uncultured Holophagae bacterium | reverse complement strand
CCACCGACCCCGAGATTTACAATAATCCGGAAGGCGGTATGATCATTCCGGGCAATTTCTCCATCGACACCCAGGGATTTGACCTGGGCCCATATGCCAAGAAGATCCAGCAGATCGTCCGGGCAAACTGGAACGTGCCCCAGGTTGCCCGGAACCTGTACCTGAAAGGCCGGGTAGAGGTATTGTTCAATATCCAGCGTGACGGTACCATCACGGATGTGCAACTGGGGACAACCACGGGTTTCGAACCGCTGGACAAATCAGCGGAATTTGCCATCCGATATTCAGACCCATTGCCGCCCTTGCCTTCCTTCATTCCGGAAGATAAAATCAAAGTGAAGTGGACGTTCTACTACAACGAAAGGCCGGAGGACTGATTTTGAATCCGCGGATACGGACGCTCTTGGCGAAACTGGGTACCATCTTCACCAAGTTCTGGAGCAAGAACATATTCAACCTGGCCGCGGCGGTTTCCTACTATGCATTCCTCGCGGTTTTTCCGTTTTTTATCCTGCTGATCTATGTCTCCACCGTCTGGTTCCAGCGCAGCATGTCCATCCAGAAGCTGGAGGAATATCTCAAGTTATTCCCCCCGGCAGTATCGGACACCATCATTGCCAACCTGGACTCCATCGTTTCCACCGGACGGGTATTCTCCGCCATCTCCCTGATCGCGGTCATCTATTTTTCCTTCCGCGTATTCACCGTCCTGGAATCTGCCCTGGACGTCATCTTTGACACATCGGATGTCCGCTCCGGCTGGAAAGCAAACATGAAATCGTTTGCCTTCTTCCTGTTAACAGCATTTGTTTTCCTGATATTGTTCTTTTTTGGTCCCACGATGTTCGTCATCACCAAGCGAGTCCAGGAAATCACCTTCCTGGACACCTACTATCTCTTCCTGATCTCACAGGTTGTTGTTGAAACGGTATTCTTTGCCTTGTCTTACAAATACCTGACCCACATCAAGGTACCGATCAAGAAAGCCCTGATGGGCGGATTTGCCGCGGCGTTCCTCTGGGAACTGCTGAAACATATCTTCGGACTGTACATTGTCTCCATTGATGTTTACCAGCTGGTCTATGGCTCCATCGGATCATTGATCATCATGCTGCTGTGGATTTACTGGTCCATCCTGATCTACCTGTTCGGCGCCCAGGTGGCTGCCGATATCTGAATCCCAAAAATACCCGACCGTCAACCACACACGAAAAAGTGCCGGCAGCTTTCGCCACCGGCACCCCAGTTGCTGTTCAGCGCCGCTCGCGCTCAGAAGTTTCAGCGTTTACACGGCTGTGGATGTTGGGTTCGTGGGTAGGCGCGGACAGCCGAGGAAACGCAGCGTACATGAAACGTACGTGAGTATCGCGAGACGAGCCGCAACAAAGTACAGGTGAAAAAGAAGCAGCCGCTACTCAACCCAGATTTTGATGTGTTCGTTGTCTTCGTAGACTTCCACAAACGCCATCGGACCGACCTTCTTCAACTCCTGCAGTACCTTCCTCAGGTCGATATCCTTCATGTCGATTGACATGTCGTTATCCACTTTCACCTTACCTTCCGGAACCCATTCGGACACGATTTCAATCAATGAGATCGGGAGGGTCACCTTGACCTTGATCTTGTCCGTCTCCATGTCCCGGATCTCAATCTTGAACCACTGGACCTCTTCAGAAGAAACGGCTTTGCCGTCCTTCGCCTTCTTGATGACCTTGTAGTCGTCCCCGGGGCCGGCCCATGCAGCTCCGGATACACCCAGCAGTACCACGAGTACCAATACCAGTTTTGTTACCATGTTCTTCATCTTCAACCTCCTTGCAATTGGCTGTTATTTTGATTTTTCAATCCATATGCGGATTGTTGCCTCTTCATCTTCAATGCGGATCATCTCCCCGGTCTGCACCATCAGGTCCATGATGGAATCCAGGTCATACCCTTCTTCCGCCAGCCGGTCCTTCTCCTCCTGGGGCAAGGCCGACAAGGCCAGCCGGGCCAATGCCAATGGAATGGTCACCGAGACCTTGGCCTCTCCCGTACCTTTTTCCACCACGCGGATTTTCAGCACACTGCCGGATACCGAAGTGGATGCCCTTTCCTGCTTCAAGACGGTGGGATCAATCCGAAGCAATGCCAGTCTTGCCCGTTCTTTCAATTCCGTATCCCGTTCCGTGCGCAAAATCCGTTGCAATACCGGGATAGCCTTCCGCGCCAGCGACGTTTCCCGGGCATAGGACAACCGGAATGCCGCATAGTACTGGATAGTGGACTCATCATGATCCAGGTAGGCCACCAGGCGATCAGCAGCCTTCCGGTCACCCCGCTGTGCCAGCGTGTGGGACAGATCAATGATGCCGATTACAGCCTCCTCCCGCAGGGTGGCGTTCCGCGATATACCAAGATAATCCTCGTATGCCGCAATGGCATCCCGGTGCCGGTCCAGTTCCTTGAGACAGCCGGCCCGGTAATACATGGCCTGCGCAGCCTCATTGGTCGGCGGGTTTGTATCCAGGAAAGTATCCAGGGTATCCAGCGCCTGTTCCCATTTCTGGTCAAACAGCAGGAGCTTGGCCCGGTTCAACAGATCCTGTTCCGTCGCGCATGCAGCCACGGCCAGTCCCACCATCAATGCCACGGTCACAATCCGCATGCTCAGTTTCATCATCACACCTCACCCATATTCAGTTCCTGCTCCACCAGACGGATCTTGAGGAACAGATTTTCTCGCTCAACAATCTGCTGCAACCGGGAGATATCCCGGCAGGGATCCCCGGATTCCACCGTGGTCATTTCGGCGAACACCAGGTTCAGTTTCCGGCACAAGTCCCGGGCGTTCTGCAACCGGTATGAATCCAGGTCATCCGCAAAATACCGGTTTTCGGTCAACAGGTCCCGAACCGCCGGGGACGGCTCCCATTTTACCGGTGTTGCTTCCGGTGAACATTGCTGCATGAAATCCGAAAGAACCAGGCGGCTTCTCCGGAGATAGCGGGAGACTTCCTGACGCGCCAGTTCGGTTTCCATCCGGCGAACGGTCTGTTCCGTCACCTGGACATCCGGTTCGTCCGCAACCGGAATCGAGGTCACCAGCAATGCGACCGGGAGCACCAGGCATATCATCATCAGGGTCTGCACGGCATAACGGAATACGGGAATGCGTCGCGGTCCGGTTCCGGCCAGGATCGCAGCTTCCACCGCACCCCACTGGATATCGTCCGTTACCGCGTCCGCTTCCCGGGCCAGGTCAGCAGCACCGGACATAATGGCACGGGTCAGTTCCAGGTCCTTCCGGCATCCGTCACAATCCGCCAGATGACTTTCAAATTCCCGACGCCGAAGATCGTCCAGTTCATCCATCAGGTAGGGTGTAATCAGGCGTTCCCATTTTCCACATGCACTCATGACAACCCCCATTTCCGCACAGCCAGCTTCCGCATGGTCCCGATTGCGCGGTGATGTAATGTCTTTACCGTCCCCTCGGACACCGACATGGCCGTAGCAATTTCGGCGAATGTCATATCTTCATAATAGCGGAGCGCGAACACTTCCTGCTGCCGACGGGGAAGAGACGGAAATGCCTGTCGGATCATTTCTTTCATATCCATGCTCATCTCACGATCTTTCTCCGGCATCCGGCCATTCATTTCTTCATCAACGGTCCCGCCATCCCATTTCCGCCGCCGGTATCGGTCTATGGACAGGTTACGGGCCACCTTGACCAGCCATCCCCGCAGGACAGGCCCGTCCTGGAGTTTCCTGATCTTTTTCATGGCTTTGACAAATGTATCCTGTACCACGTCCAATGCCTCCTCCCGGTCTCTCAATATCGCGTATGCTGTCCGGAATACCGATTCCCGGTATTCCACGAACATCCTGTGAATGCGATCCCGGTCCGTCTGTTCCTGCGCGTTCAACCCTTGATTCCAGACCACACAACCTCCGCGCCCCCCTGGGGCACGTTATCCATTCTACTATTCCAGCCAGATCAACACGTGTGTATCATCTTCCACTTCATCCACCTGGACCAACAGCCCCGGACCCATTTTCCGTAAATCTTCCGGTGACATGTCCGACAGCGGGTTGAAGTCTGTGCCGAATTCCTCTTCCCATTCATCCTCGTGCACGTAAACAACGGTTTCCTGCGCCACGCCCACACCCCATTCCAATACGGCCAGTGGCATGGTCACCTGGACCAGCTCACCGCCACTGCCGTCGTATACCAGGATGTTCAGTTCGTATGCTTCCCCTTCCCTGCCTGGATTGTCCGCCTGCAGTTCCGCGATCCGTTCAAAGGCCGCTTCGAACTTGTCCGCAGGGAACGCATCGTGATGGCTGACATATATTGTCGGGCAGGCGGTGAAAAACAGTCCCACCATTACCAGTGCCAGCGTCCGTGTTGCGTTGATCAAATTCTGTTTCATGTCCCTCTCCTCCATTTGGCATACACCGGTAGTACGACCGGCGGGGATGAGGGGTTGACAGGAAATCCGATATTTTTCAGTTTGCAGGTTGTTTTCGGGACAGGGTAATGAGAAAGACGGCAAAAACAATGATGGCCGCGGACAGGAACACCCGGCTGTTAATCACCTCGTCCGCCAGCAACCAGCCCAGGAATACGGCGATCACCGGGTTTACGTAGGCATAGGTGGACACTTTCGCCGGACTCGCGTTCTTCAACAACCATACATAGGCAGAGAATGCAATCAACGAGCCAAAGACGACCAGGTAGCCCAGGGCCAGGACAGACTTCACCGTCGCCGCTTCCAGGGTCAACCGGGGCCATTCACCGGACGCGAACCCGATAATCATCAACAAGGCACCCCCTGTCAGCATTTCACATGCGGTGGTCATCAGCCCGGAATCGGGCAGGTCCGCGGTACGTGCATAAATGGAGCCCACGGACCAGAAAATTGTGGCCGCAATCAGTGCCAACGCACCCAGCGGATCCACCGCATGTTCCGCCAGGCCGGAAAACGGATTGATCAGCAGCATGACACCCAGCAACCCCACCGCAATACCGAGGATGGTCCTGCCGGACGGCCGGGTACCGGATGGTGTCATCCAGTGGACCAGAACCATCCAGATGGGGATGGTGGCCAGGATCAGGGCAGCCACACCGGACGGCACCGTCTGTTCTGCCCAGACCACACCCCCGTTGCCACCCAGCAGCAGCAAGGCGCCCGCTATAGCCGTGGACTTCCAGTGTTTCATTTCCGGTGAAGGTATACCCTTGAATCGGAGCCATCCATAGAGAATTGCACCTGCCACCAGGAAACGGATGCCGGCAGTCAAGAACGGCGGCAATGCCTCCACCACGAATCGGATAGCCAGGTAGGTGGAGCCCCAGATCACATAGACCAGGCCAAAAGCACCAACCAATTCCATGGTGTGTACCGTGTTATTTCGATTCTCAGCCTGTCCGGTCATATATACGCTCCACTGATTTTCATCCGCAGGTGAGTATAGCACCGGAAGGCCGATGAACAACCGGAGATTGAACGGTGAATCCGGTTTCCCGGTTATGTTATAGTCGGGTATCGATTCCCTGAAGAAGGAGAAAACGCATGTCCATACTGATTTACGGGAAAAACGGCTGACCCCATACGGACGCGGCCCGTGAGGCCTATCCGGAAGCCGTTTATGTCAATGTGAAACGGAACCCTGAACAGATGCCGGCCATGCTGGAAAAATCCGGCGGCGTACGCCGGGTGCCGGTCATTGTCAATGGAGACACCGTCTCCATCGGCTACAACGGCGGTACGTGAGGGGTATAGCAGTTCATTGAACTGACGGCCCGCCGTGCGCGGGCCTTTCTTGTGCTTTCGCTTCTTACGGAGCCGGCTTTTCCATCAGGACAGCATGACTCCTGCGGATCACCGGACGTGCAACCATGACAAACCCGGCTGCTTCAGCCAGCTGCTCGGTCTGTTGGAAACCATCTTCCGTAACATGCCCGGTAGGCTCCGCCAGCAGCAGTTTTCCACCAACCCGCATGGAGTGAAATACATCCCGCATCGCGGTTTCCGGTTCATTCAGTTCGTGTACGACTGCGAACATCAGGGCAAAATCAATGGTATCCGTCAGACCGTCCAATCCCAACGAACGGTCGTTGCACAGTCGAAACGTCATCCGCTCCTGCAGATGCTTCTTCTTCGCCCGTTTCTTCAGTACATCCAGCATTTTCTGCTGGATATCCACGCAGATCACCCGGCCGGTTTGCCCCACCATTTCTGCCATGGGCAGCGAGAAGAACCCCATTGCGCATCCCACATCCAGCACATGCATGCCGTTATTCACATGGTCACCCAGGATTCGCACAGGATTCTGTCTCAGCTTTCGTATGGGACTGGCCATCAGGTAGCCCGCCCATACCGGACAGGTATGGTCCGCCATTGATCCTCCTCTCAAGGCAATGCGATGATATTCCGGATCGTATGCATATGTTCCGCCCGAATCCGGGCCCATTCTGCCTGGAACCAGGGAGTTAATTCCGCCGGATTCGTCCGCACCCACCGGTCCAGGTCGTCCGGTGCAATCCACCGAACGCCGGCGATTTCGGTCGGGTTGGGTCTAAATGGTGCATCCAATCGGCCCGCATATACACTGCACAGTTCATGCTCCGCGCCCAGGTTGCCAAAACGGGCCTGGTATTGGAACCGGAACAGAAAAGTCAAATCCGCTGTTGTGTGCAATTCGTCTGCCAGTCTCCGGGCAGTGGCCGTCTGTTCGTCCTCCCCTTTTCGTGGATGGGAACAGACCGTGTTGGACCAGAATCCGCCCCACAGATGCTTCCCCGGGGATCGCTGCTGCAACAGCAGCCGGCCTTCCCTGTCAAAGAGAAAGATGGAAAACGCCCGGTGCAGAATACCGTCACCCGTATGACAGGCTGCTTTGTCCAGGTGTCCGATAACCTCGTTCTGTTCGTTTACCAGGATCAACGGTTCATCCTGAAACGATACGACCTTTGCCACATTCATGAGGGGTCTCCCACCAGCGAGGGCCCAATCCGCGTCACAATGGACTGGTAACCGGCATCTTTCATGGCTGCCGCAATCCTGTCGGCATTCTCCGGTGCCAGCGCGATCATGGCTCCCCCGCCGCCGGCACCGGTGAGCTTGGCTCCCGGTGAACCGTTTTTCCGGGCGATCTGGATCAATTCTTCCAGTTCCCAACAGGACACCTGGAGGGAGTTCAGCATCCCGTGGGTCATGTTCATCAGCTGTCCCAGGGTCTCCAGGTCGTTGTGTTCCACTGCAGCCCGGGATGCCAGCACCATCTGGTCGATCCGGTTAAACACATCATCGTACAACTCCGGCGTCCGCTCCCGGGCTTCCCGGACACGCTTCACCTGTTCCAGCGTATGTCCGCTGATACCGGTCAGTCCAATCACAATCGGAATGGCTTCCGGCACGTGAAGCTCTGTCATTTCCGGTTTCCGGTACAGGATGAACCGCCCGTAAGTAGACACGGTATTGTCGATTCCGGACGGTGTGCCATGGACCACCTGTTCACATGCAAACGCATGCCGGTTGACGGCATCGTCATCCAGACCCAGGCCGAAATGGAGATTCAACGCCCGGATTACCGCCACCGCCAGTGCAGCCGATCCGCCCATGCCCATGGCTCGGGGCAGCTCGGGCGAGACTTCAATGGTAAACGCCTGTCCATCCAGCTTCAGCCCACGGATCAGGTCTTCCAGTGCACGATACATGGAATGGGTCGCTTCCATCCCGGTAAACAGGCGGCTTTCCACGCCCCACCGGGGGATAATCAACCGGATTCCCTTCCCGTCTTCCAGCACCCGGGCCCGGATACCCAACCGGATCGGCGCGGCAATCGCGTGGGAGCCATAGACAACGGCATGTTCACCCAGCAGAATCACCTTGCCCAGTCCCACACCGGTATCAACACTTCGCTCTGTATCCACCGCTACCGGCCCACCTTCCGCACGGATGTCCCGGATGATGGTCTCCGCTTTCCATTGCTTGATTTCACCGCTTTCGATCAACCGCTCCACCACCGTTTCAAAAATCTCAGGTGTTGCACCTGCGGACATGGCCACCGATCGGGCATGGAGGGACATGTGCCCCTGCTGGATCCCGTCCGTGGACAGTGCATTCAACGCCGCCAGGTTCTGGGCCAACCCGACCGCACCCATCACTTCAGCCAGTTCCCGGGCACCAGTAATATTCATCAACCGGTGAAGTACCTGAACGGCCCGGTTGGATTGGAGGTTTCCGCCCACCGTACCGACTTTCAACGGGATATCCAGTTCGCCCACCAGGTCCCCGTTTTCATTCCTAAACCAGCGGGTCAGGGACTTGTACCGGTTCCCCCTGGCCGCATAGGCATGGGCCGCAGCTTCAATGGCACGCCAGTCGTTTCCGGTGGCGATGGCCACCGCATCAATCCCATTCATGATGCCCTTGTTATGGGTGGCCGCCCGGTAGGGATCCACCTCGGCAAATTCATTGGCCAGTATAATACCGTCCCGAATCCGCTCTCCGGAATTCTGCCTGGTCTTCAGACAGGACACCGGGATCACCGCACGGGCCCGGACAACGGCACGGTCGGCCAGGTTGGACAGGATCCGCAGAAACACCATGCCGCCCGTAATCTTCTCAATCAACGGGGCCACCCCTTCACACATGCTGTTGACCATGTTGGCCCCCATGGCATCCCGGGTGTCCACGATCAGGTTGACAATCAGCATATCCCCCCGATGGGACGCCCCGGCATGGACCACCACTTCCAGATCTTTTGCCCCACCACCCCGGCTCACCATCTTGGGATGGAGATGATTGGCCTGTTCCAGGATCTCCTGCCTGGACTGGAGTAAAGCCTGTCGGGCCTTTTCCGTCCGTGTCAAATCCACCACCTGGATCTGGCCGATCAGCATGGGATCGTCACTGGTCACCGTGAACCCGCCTGCCCGCCGGACCGTTTTGGCCGCAGAAGAAACCGCCGCGATAATGGAGGGTTCCTCCACCACCATGGGCACCACGTAATCCGTACCGTTGACCTGGAAATTGAGTCCCAGGCCAATGGGCAGGGAGAACGCACCGATCACGTTTTCCACCATCCGGTCCACTTCGTCCGCACCCAGTCGCTGTTTTTCGGACAACAGCAGCAGGTAGTCCTGTTCATCCAGCAGACCCCTGTCCTTCAGTAACAGCAACCGATCCGGCACCTTCATTTTGTAAAACTTGGGCAGTCGCATGCGTTCCTGTTCCTTTATCTGAGTTTGTTTATATTCATCCCCGTGTGGTCCGCACCCCGTGTGTGCCGATCTGCAGATCAAATGCGGGATAGCCGGCCCCTTCCAGTTCTTTCAACGCCTCACCCACCGGCGCCCCGTTGGACGCAAACAGGATGCCCAGGTCACCGCCCCCGGCACCCGATGGCTTGTAGCTGAGTCCATACCGGGAACAGATCCGGTTGATTTCCCGATGGTCCGACGACAGAATCGGCGTATCGCTGGCCACGCCCAGTTTATCCATCGCGTCGCGATATCCCCGGACGGCTTCCAGGAATGCCCCGGTGTCCCCTTCACCCAGTGCGGCAATTCCGGACCGGGACAGGGCTGTCATGTGATCCAGCAGGGTCGCATATTGCTTGGGGTTGGCCATTTTGAAGCGATTCACACGGGCCACCATCTCGGGTGTGGACGCGGAACGGCCGGTCCAGATGGCTACGGTTGCCAGATCCGGGGTCAAATGCGTGGGACTCATTTTTGCCGGAGCGGACGGATCAGACTCTGAAAGCTGGTAGCGGAACACACCGCCATAAACAGATGCCGCAATGTCCACCCCGCTGCCGGTATTACTCTGGGCCATCCGGTGCGCGCCCATGGATTCGGCCAACAATCGTTTCCGGTCCGGTACCCGGACATCGGCAGTCCCGGTAAATGCATACAGTGCCGCAGTCAATGATACCGTCAACGCCGCACTGGATCCCACACCCAGCTTCCGATGACCATCGGGCAGGAAGAAGGCCGACGTATCCACGCTGATCTGCACCGGATCATCCAGCGGCATGGCGAGGGTGCGCAACGCACTTTCCATGCAGGAACGGAACACACCCAGCCTGTCACGGTCCGGCTCCGGGATATTCCGGGCAAACACAACCTGTCCGGCATTCAGTTGGAACGGGACATCCGACTCGAGCATGGAAGAACGCAAAGAAAACCGGTCGGCGTTTTCAATGGTGACGCGGGCACGCCGGGCCACCGCACCCACCAGGGCGGGCGCTCCCTCCAGCACCGCATATTCACCCAGTAGAATCAGCTTTCCCGGGGCGTCAGCCGTAATCACCATCATTCTGTCTCCACGATTCTGGCACCCGGGCCCGGTTTTGTCTCCAGTACCTGTCTGACTCCGGGTATAGACCGGACAGCGGCATGGACCCGATCCCGATATGCGGGTACGGTCACTACCTTCACCTGGGGACCCGCATCGATTGTGAAAAATACCGGGACACCGCTTGTCCGCAGTTCCCGGATACAGTGAACCAGCGTATTCGTTACAGCATTCCAATACAGAACCGGCGGGCGGGAGGCCATCATGACGCCGTGCATTTTCAGACAACTGTGTTCTGAAATATCAGCCAGCAATTCAAAATCCCGATCCCGGATTGCCTGCCTGGCGGATACCAGGTCCTGCGACTGTCCGGCCACCCATGACCTATAGAACGGTGACGTATCCCGGCTCAGTTCCATGGCCCGTGTGGAACCCATGGACTTGGGCCCGGTATCCGTCACAACGACCATCGCCACCAGCGGCCAGTGATCCGGTCCGAACAGCTGTTCGGCCACGGCATCCGACCCGTCCGGTGCATTCCCGCGATGCATTTCCACATAGCCACCGAACATGGAACGGGCTGCGGAACCGGAACCCCGCCTGGCCAGTTCACTCAATTGACTTTCGGTAAGTGATAATCCGGATGCATGGCAGGATGCAAGGGCAAGAGCGGCAAACCCGGAAGCGGAGGACGCCAGACCCGCACCGGTGGGGAAATTGTTGCTGGTGTCTATCCTGGCGGCAGCGGATCGACCGGAACGCTCCCGGATCATATCCAGGAATCGCGTAACCCGGTACAGCCGATGATCCCGGACCGCCACGCCTTCCATTTGAAGGATGTCTGTATCGAGATCCTCCCGGAAACAGACAGTTGTCCGGGTGCACAGCCCCGTTACGGTCAGGGAAATGGATCCCACGGCCGGCAGGTTCCGTTGGTCATCCCGTTTGCCCCAATACTTGACCAGGGCGAAATTGGCATTGGCTTCAGCAGTTGCAATATGATCCGGCATAGTCTCCCGGTTCTTTCATGGTAATCGCACGCATCCAACGCAATCCATATCGACAACGCGGAAACGATAGACCCATCTTATCGAAAAACGTTCCCAATTAAAAGAACCGTTAAACTTCCGCCTGTATCAGCCCTCTTCCACCTCGTGAACCACATCCAGAAATTTGCGCCAGTCCATGGCCGGCCAGCTTTCAGCGGTCAATGCACCGTTGGCCCGGGTGATCATGGAAACCCGGGCTGCCGTTTCCATGCTGTCCGCCTCATACACATCCATGAAATCGTACGGCCCCAGGAGTGCATAATGGGCAACCCATTTCACATCCGGACACTTGCGATCCACAGCCTGTTTCCAGGCCTTCCCCACGGCCTCCCGGCGCTGCAGGTCGGAAGACACCTCGGGCGTCATCTTGGTCATCAGGACAAACATTGCCATGTCGACCTCCCAGTCATGAGCTTGTCGGGTTGGTAACCTGTTCAGAATATGGATTCAGCCCCCGGCCCTGTCAAGGCAGAGACGGGGTAGATTGAGTCTGAGTATGAGTCTGAGTTTAAGTTTGAGTTTGAGTGGGTGAACCGCCCCGGGTTTGACGGAGGCTGTAGAGTTTGAGAGGATGGCGTTATG
>CAZDKZ010000072.1:2118-12126 GCA_964506215.1 uncultured Holophagae bacterium | reverse complement strand
GAAAACAAACACATTGGAATTCGCGGACACCATCCAGTTCCTGTAATTGGATTCTCCATATCTTGAGCGACACCGCAAAAGAAACGGACGGCGAAACGCCACAGGTAAAGAACACGGACTACTGGGACAATATCCGTGGCGGTATGTGGATCAGAGACAACCAGGTGATCCTGTTCGTGGATGATGACACCACCCACGTCTACCAGTTGCCTGTGAAAGGCAGAACGGTCCCTGCAGAGACAGTCACTCAGGAATAATCGGCGTCCGCAGCATTGGTTTCCTGGTTTTCCGTTGCCATTTTGAAGGGGTTGAAGTCGGTGCGATCATCATAGACGTCCACTCCTTCACTGCGTTTCAGGAAAGCCACGACAAGGTAGGTCAGTGGTGTCAATACGGCTTCCACCAGCGTTTTGAAGACCCATCCGGCAATGATGGCCATTGCCAGTTCATTGGATTCGATGACACCACCAAGGGCAATCACGTAGAAAACAGCCGTATTCACGCCCTGGCCGACGATCGTGGAGCCGATGGTTCTCATCCACAGGAACCGTCCCCCGGTCATCACTTTCATCCTGGCCAACACATAGTTGTTGGACATGTCGCCGGAAAAGATGGCCAGCCATGACCCGATCAACACCCGGGGCACAATGCCCAGCACCACATTATAGGCCGGGCCATTTTCAAAACCGGGAGCAGCGGGAACATATACCACCAGTTGATAGAACAGACCGGCCGTGATCGACGCCAGCATGGTGTACCAGATTACACGCCTGGCTTCCGCATAGCCGTACACTTCGGTTAATATGTCGGCAATGACGAAGGTGATGGGAAAGTACAGGACCGTGATGGACACCCCGATACCCGCGACCTGGATAATCTTACCCGCAGTCACGTCCGAGACCAGCTGAAAACAGATATTCAGTACAAGAAATAGCGTGAGATATTTGTAGGTTGACTTCCCATTCAACGGGACACCCCCATGATGTTGCCTTCTGTAATCAACCTGGCAACCCATATTCACAGGAAATGGCGGCCGATGAAGCCGGCTGAATGATCATCCGTTCCTGTCGGTTTCCTGCTGCTTCTCCCCATTCCGGCTGCCGGGGAGGCCGTTGACGCAGCTGCGGATGATGAGCAGCATGCTTAACAGCGCGATCAGCAGCATCACCGTGATCACCAGCAGCACGGTCTGGTGCAGGCGCAACTTTGCGATGGTTTCCTGCTGGGCAAGCACCTGCACCGCCATCCGGTCCAGTTCAGCTTCTTTTTCGCCCAGTTCCAGTTCACCGCGCAGCAATTCCGCCTTTTCACTGCTTTGCTGCTTCATCACAACCTGTCGGATGGCATCCTGCTTTTCCTTGAGTTGCAGCGCCTCTTCCAGGCGTCCCTGCTGCTTCCGCAGCGCCACCAGGTTGTCCATGGTGGCCACTGTCACGTCGGGCGCGTCCACACTTTCCGCCAGTTCCATTGATTTCAGCAGCGCGTCTTCCGCCGGCTTCAGCTCGCCCTTCTTCAGGTAGGCCTCGCCCATGTTGCCATACGCAATGGCCAGCCCACGGGAACTGCCATGTTTATCGCCCAGGCTGATCACTTCCTTGTACAGCGCGATGGCCCGGTCATATTCCTCCTGGATCTGGTGGATGGTGGCAATGTTGCTCAAGGTGGCGGCATATCCCACCGGATCGTCCAGTTCTTTCTGATATTTCAATGCTTCTTTATAAAAGACAACCGCCTTGGCATATTCTTTCCGGTTCCAATAATGGATACCCAGGCTCACGTGGACCCGGGCAATTCCCTTCAGGTTCCCGATGTCCTGGAACAGGTTCAATGCCTGCCGCAGATATTCCAGCGCCATCTTTGGCTCGCCCAGCTGTTCATACACAATCCCGATACCCTGCAGCACCTCGGCCACCTTGTCCGACTCTTTTTCCGACTGGAACATCTCCAACGCGGCGGTCAGGTGTTCCAGTGCCTCATCGTTCCGGTGCATGGTCAGCGATGCTTTCCCCAATACCAGGTGCGCTTCAGCAGCCAGGGCCCGATTGTTCTGCCGGTCGGCAATCTCCAATGCTTCGTGTGCCAGCTTGATACTGATCCGGGGTGTTTGCTTCAGCACGGCCGTTGCCCGCTCCAGATGCTGTTCCAATGTGTCCGGTTCCACCGGCTGTGCCAGTGCCGACACCACAATTGAAAAAAACAAGGCCAACCAAACGCGACGCATCATGTGAACCCCCTGCCGTCAATCCCTGACGATCCCGTCTTTTTTGTTGTTTTATTGGTTCCATGATAAAAAATTGACGGCCAAATTACCAGCAATATGGATCAAAACACTTGCGAAGACTCGTTTCTCAGCCAATCGCGCTGCTTTGGCGAACCACGATACTTTTTACCGGCACACCGATATCATCGGCAATGATCGGACACTTGACCTGCAACAGGCAGAACACCCGGTCGCCGGCATCACTCAGCGACTCATAATTGGCCTGGCCCTTGGCGATGATCACGTCTGCATCATCAAATACCTGCCGGAACGCCGGCGAACAGCTGTGCATGACCGTACCCGGTGCGTCTGAGCCATTGTCAATAATCCGCGTGCATGCGCCCAGCCCGGCATCCAGCGCATCCTGCCGGATGGCATCGTTCAGTACCGGGCTCCCTTTCACCACGTAGGTTACCGGTATCGGCAGCGATTCAATCAGCAACCGGTCAAACACTGTCTCCCCGGCATTGTCCGCCAGGTATAAAATAGACGAGCTGGACGCGATCCGCGCCATCATCTGCGCGGTATGATCAATGGCAAACGGCTGGCTCAACACCCGGTCCGCTGTCTGCTGCAGATCGGCCATTTCACTGAACATACCGAAATCAATGATATTGCCCGCAATGGCCAATCGAATCAACGCCTCCATGTCCTGGCCATCACCGTAGCGCTCTTTGAAATGCGGATACAATTCAAGTGCCTTTCGGGTACTTTCCTGCTTCTGCTGCAGATAGGGGTCCGCAATGCCCAGGCCATCCCGAATTGACCGATGAACCGCCCAGGCGATTTCGGCCGGGTTGGCATCCGCATTCACCTGCTGCAACGTCCCCATTACCGATTGCAATGCTTGCCGGGCCTGTTCCTCACTGGCCCCCGCGAACCGTGCCGCGTCAACGGTCTGACGCAGAAAACACGGATAACAGTCGAGATAGATCTTCAACCTTGCCTCACTTGTCCGGGTTTTATTGAATTTGTTGAATCAGAAGTTGAACGGTTTTCGCACGCGGTACCCGGTGTTCCCGCCAATATCCGGGAATACCCAACCAGCATGGTACCACTCTTTCTCCTGACAAGGCCATTATCGATATCCATTGACCGGTGGTTTCATTACGGGTTCTGTCTCCCCTGTGGTATCTTATTGAGAACAATTCTGATTTACAGAAGAACGGTGATCATGACAACACAATTGACCGGCAGAATGGCCGCCACAATCCACAACCGACGAACAGACGCCCCTGGCCGCCGATGGCTCTGCGCAATCATGCTCTGTTTCATCCTGTGTCTACCCGCACCGTTGATATCCGCGCCTGGCGAAACGACAGCGGAAATCGGCTTCCGTATTTTCACCCATTATTCCGACCGGGATTACCGGGCGGGCACCCAGAATTTCCGGATCGTGCAGGACCACCGGGGACTCATTTACGTGGGCAACCTGTTCGGCGTGGTGGAATTTGACGGCACCTGGTGGCGGCTGATCCAGCTGGACAATGAAACCGCGGCCATGTCGGTGGGCCGCACACCCGGCGGCACCATCGCGGCGGGCGGTATCGCGGAGTTCGGGCTCCTGGAACAGGATGATTCCGGTGCCCTGGTGTACCGGTCGCTGGTACCGAAGGTCCCGGAGGCCAACCGGTCATTCGGTGAAGTATGGGCCATCATCAACGACGGCACCTTCACCTATTTCCTCACCAACCATCACCTGTTCAAATGGGACGGCACCGCCATCACCACACTGACGGACTTTCCCGACAATTTGGACATGCACACCGGCTTTCAGCTGGGAAATACCTGCTACATCTGGACCAATGCCGGCCTGTCCCGCATTGAAAACGACCGGCTGATTCCGATTGACGACGGCCGCTTTGCCGACAGGCGGATCCTGTCCATGATGGAAACCGGCACCGACGCGCTGGCACTGATCATCCAGGATGAAGGTCTGTTTCTCTGGAACAAGACGGAACTGACAGCCCTGGCGCCGCGACTGATCCCGTGGGCACAAACCAATCAGCTTTCCGGCGGCACGCGCCTGAGCGATGGCCGCTACCTGCTTCACTCCCTTCGGGCGGGCGGCCTGATTCTCAATGCCGACGGCAGCATCAGTGAACGGATCAATGCGGCCCTGGGCCTGGCCGACGACCGGATCAACCATGCGATGATCGCGTCAGACGGCGCCCTGTGGCTGGCACTGAATTCCGGTATCAGCCGGGTGGATGTATCTTCGCCCATCTCGGTGTTTGACGACCGTTCCGGCCTCACCGGCAGTGTCTACACCCTGACCCGCCACTTGGGCAGTATCTTCGTGGGCACATCATTCGGCATCTTCAAACTGGGCGATTCCGGTTCCCGCCACACCGTAGGTGACAACACCATTTCCTTGCGGCTCCGTCCCGTTCCCGGCCTGGAAGTGGGCGGGTGGGACCTGGAATCCGTGGACGATTCTCTGCTGGTGGGTACATCCAGCGGCATTTATACCTACTCGGAAACCCGGGGCACATCCCGTGTTCCCGGCACCCGGTCGGTAACCGCCTACATCCTGACACGCTCCAACCTCAACCCGGACCGGTTTTACGTGGGTACCCGGCGCGGCCTGGGCCTGCTCAGCCGGAAAAGCGGCAAATGGACATTCGACGGTGTCGTGCCCCAATCACCGGCCCAGGTCCGTTCCATCGTGGAAAACGCTGACGGCACGGTCTGGGTGGGCACCACCCATAGCGGTATCACGGCCATGCGGCTGGACCCCGAGAATCCGACCGGTCACGCACCGCTGGAAATCATCCGGATGGGCGAGGGCGAACAGGATGTTCACCTGGTTGACGGCAGAATCCGTGTCACCGGGCATAACCTGATCCAGGAGCCACAGCCAGACGGCACACTGGCCCCGGCATCGGCATTCGGTGACTTTCGAACAGACGACCTGGTTTACATCCTCACCACCGACGCGGCAAACCGTGTCTGGATGAACACCCAGCCCCCGTCCATTGCCATCCCGCAACCGGACGGCAGTTATGCCGTGGACAACAGCGCGCTTCGGGGCATGATCGAAGGGGTGGTTCCCATGATTTACCCGGAACCGGACGGCATCGTCTGGCTGGCCACTGACCGCGCGGTCTATCGCTATGACAGCCGGATATCCTGGATCAGCACCGGCATATCCGCGCCACTGATCCGGAAAATCACCGCGTGGGACACCGACTACCTGCCGCCGGATTTCGACGGCGTCTCCCGCATCCGCCCCAAGATCCCGCAGGGGTTTGACCGTATCCGGTTTGAATATTCCGCGTTGAGTTTCCAGTCCGGTGTTCAGTTCCAGTTCCGGCTTCACCCGGAAACGGAATGGTCCAACTGGTCCGAAACCCCGTTTACCGAGTTTACCGACCTGTGGGAAGGCAACTATACCTTCCAGGTCCGCAGCCGCTACCTGGACACCGTCAGCCCGATCACCAGCTATGATTTCCGTGTCCGGCCGCCCTGGTTCCGCAGCCACCCGGCGATCCTGATCTACGTCCTGATGATCATCGGATCGGTTGTGGCCATCGTGCGGCTCCGCAATGCCCAACTGGAAACAAAAGCCCGGCAGCTCCAGAAACTGGTGGATCAGCAGACCGCCCAGTTGGCCGATACCATCACCCAACTGGAACAGGCCAACAAGCGGCTCCATTCCCTGTCCTTCATGGACAGCCTCACCGGTGTGGCCAACCGCCGGAAAATGGAAGAAACCCTCCTCCAGGAATGGAACCGGGCATACCGCCGTTCCTCCGCCATCGGCCTGATCATGCTGGATATCGACTGGTTCAAACAGCTCAACGACCGGTATGGCCATGCTGTGGGAGATGATTGCCTGAAACGGATCGGCGCTTACCTGCAGCAGCGGGTCCGCCGGAGCGGGGACCTGGCCGCGCGGTTCGGCGGGGAAGAATTTGCCATCATCATGCCGGACACCGAAATGGACGGACTGCGCCACATGGCCGAAGATCTCCGATCCGAAATTGAGGCCATGCAGATTGAAAATGAGGGATCACCGTTCGGCGTCATCACCGCCAGCTTCGGACTTGCCATCGCCTATCCCGCCCGGGAGAAAATGGAACCGGACGATCTCGTGAAAGCGGCGGATGAATCCATGTACAAAGCCAAACGTTCGGGCAAGAACTGCATCCACCCGCAGCCCTGAATCAAAAGCTCAATCGGTCAATTGCGATAAAAATTGCTGAAAACGGCCCGACATCCCTTCTTGTGTGGACCACTCTTGGACCTTTTCCATTTCGATTTGATGATGCCTGGCCACAAGCAGTGCCTGTTCCAGGGCCTGTCTGTCATTCCAGAAATAAAATGAAGCCAATCGATCCATAACACATTGTGTCGGAGTCAGTAGTTTCAATTTCTGGTCTCCCTCAGATATCTCGCTCAAATTGGCAACCGGCTCATTGCCGATCGCCAACGGCGGTGGCGGAAACTCCACATAAAAATCTGTATCGGGATGGGAAAAATGTCGGCCTGTCGCGTAAAACCCAATCGTCTTCAGCGCCTCTCCGATTCGCCCCTGATCAGCGTGAGAAATGAAATCCAAATCGTATGATTGATAACGGTTGTCCGTATAAATGCTTACGACAGCTCCTCCTGTCAAAACACAGTCAATTCCAGCTCGAAGCAATGCAGTAGAAACAACAAGCGCCAACTCTCTCAAATTCATTTCCTTGTGGATTTTCATTCAGGGCTTTCCTTGTCTTCGAGGACGGGTCCGGGTTCGGTAGTACATATCCATTTCATCTTCCGGCATGTAGGAAAGCGTCTTCTCAAGAAGTGCCCGAAGCTCCGAAAGGAACGGCCAACGGGGATTGAACACATACAGCCGGGTTCTCCCTTTCAGTTGACTGACTGCGATGCCGCCATCCTCCAACTTGCAGAGTTGCCGCTGTACCGCACTTAAAGAGAGACCAAACCGATCGGCAATTTGCTGCGCATATCCTTCGCCAAACGCCTGCAAGGAGAGTAAGACACGCTCCATGGTCCTGTTTCCAACCAGTTGTTCCAACATCATTCACCTCAATTCAATATCTTTTCACCTATTTTATCGGTGATTTCACCTTTTGTCAAGGTGATAGGGCCAAACGACTCCGTGCCGTGCTCACCACAACCCTTCTTGAAAACACGGACACCGGAATCTACAATAGTTCCAGGGCCGCCTGGCGGTCCAAAACTGCCCAATGCGAGGAACACCTTGAAACGAACATGGATCCTGATTGCCTGCCTGTGTGCCAGCCTGTTTTTGACCGCAACTGCAACTGCCGGTGAGAACAAGACAGCACATTCACCCATCCGTGTTGCGGTATTTGAAGGGCACGGCGGATCACCGGGCTGTGTGATTGATGCCGTGGAATCCCTGCGGATCGATCCCGACATGATCGTTTCCATTATCAGTGCAGACGACATTCTCAACGGAAAGCTGGAGTTGCTGGACGCGCTGGTTATCCCCGGCGGCAGCGGCAGCCGCCAGTACAGCAACCTGGGCGAACTGGGGATTGCTGAAATCAGGCGTTTTGTTACCGAAAAGGGCAACGGCATCGTGGGACTCTGCGCCGGATCCTACTTCCTCAGCGACACCCCGGATTATGTGTGCATGCGCCTGGTCGATTATGAAGCCACCGACATTGCCCATGACAACCGGGGGCACGGCACCATCGCGTTCAAGCTCAACGAAAAGGGAACGGCCATCTTCCCGGAACTGGCAGACCGGGACATCTCCTATCTCCACTATTATGAAGGCCCGTTGCTGGTCCCCAATGATCCCGAAAAGGTGAGCGGGCAGGTACTCTCCACCATGATCAGCGATGTGCACCTGAAAAACGACGCACCAGCCGGCATGACACCGGGCAAGCCGCTGTTCATCAACGGCACTGCCGGGAAGGGACGCTATTTCGCCGCCATCGGTCACCCGGAAAACACCCCCGGCATGCGGTGGATGACCCCGCGGATGGTCCGCTGGGTGCTGAACAAACCCCTGGTCTCCTATCCCGATACCGTGGTGCGGCCGGACATCTACGACAAGGAAATCCTGTTTGACAAAGAAACCACCAACCGGGAAGACACCTGTTTCGGCCATATCGTGTATGGGGATGAAGACAGAAAAATTGAAGGTATCAATACACTGACCACGATCAAGAGCTTCTCCTTCAGGAACTATCTGCCCGGTCTCCTGCGGGACAGCTCCCCCGATGTCCGCCTGGCAGCCGCCAAAGCGGCCCTGGAACTGGAACGTACCGAGGTTATCCCGGACCTGGCCACCGTGGTTCGACTGGAAGCTGATCCGGCAATCAAAAAGAACTTACAGACTTGCCTGGCCGGCCTGAAAAGCATGGTGGGGAAAAAATAACAGGGTTCTATTCACGGAAGATGATCGTCAACGCAACTCACCTGCATTGACAGGTGAGTGCTAATCCGACCCCGTCCAGAGAAACTGCTCCAGATCAATCCGGTCCCGTTCATCAAATTCAACACCCTCATCCTGCAAACGGGCTTTCTGTTCCTCGTATCCACGTGATTCAGGCAGGCTGATCATCCCCTTTGCGTTAATCACCCGGTGCCAGGGCAGATCATACTTGCGGCTCATGGAATGGATAAATCGCGTCACCTGCCGCGCTCCTCTCGGTTCCCCGGCCATCAACGCGATCCTGCCGTATGTACAGACCTTCCCCTCGGGAATGTGCTTGATGATGTTGATCACTTTCTCGGTGAATGCTTCCATTACGTCTCCAACCCGCGCGAAAAACCCTGAAATTATGTCTCAAAGCGGTTCTGATCTAACGCAAAAGTCTTCTTTCCAAGAGCTGCTGCATGGACCTTCGCCCATCCAGGACCGCGTGGATGAACACCCGCTGGTTCAGAACCTGGTACACAATTCGCCATGGTTTAAAGTTGATCTCTCGAAATGCGAGCACACCTACATGGTCGAGCTCTGGAGGAACATGTCCACGGTTGGGGTGGTCACCAAGATCCTTTATGGCCAATTCCAGATCATTCAGAACGGTCTTTGCCCGTTCCGATGATTCGTGTATCTGCAGAAAATGAAAGATGTCCAGGAGATCGTTCTCTGCCTCCCGAATCAGCAATACCTCATACTTCATTTACTTGCTGTCCGCCACCTGATCACGAATGGCAGAAAAAGACTCTTCCAGTGTTCGGTAGCGCCCTGCCTCCAGGCTGGACGTGCTCTGGGCCATCATCTTCAGCATCGCCAATGATTCCTGCGTTTGCTCGAACACGGCAATATCCTGCAGAACTGCCTTTGCCTCCCCATGCTGAGTAATCACAACCGTACTGCCGGTTTCATTCAACTGGCGGAGAATTTCCGTCGCGTGAGCTTTCAAATAACTGATCGGTTTCACATCTTCACTGAGCTTCATATTTCACCTCAATTGTTTTGACTATAATATAGTCTTTTTTTAGGTCAATTTCAAGCGCCCTGGGACAGGGGTTTGGCAGTGAAGCGGCAAAACGCAGGATCAGAACAGTTGCGGAAATAATACAAAACTGAACAGCGAAGCGATCACGCCCACGACGAGTCCGTAGATCAGGAACGGCCATACCGTGCGTTTCAGGATTGCGCCCTCCTTACCCGAAAGGCCCACCACCGCACACACCGCCACAATGTTGTGAATGCAGATCATGTTGCCCATGGCCCCGCCCGCCACCTGGGCCGCCACAATGATCTGTCGGGGCAATCCCAGCTCCAGGGCCACATCCCATTGAAATTC
>CAZDKZ010000072.1:0-2018 GCA_964506215.1 uncultured Holophagae bacterium | reverse complement strand
CCACAATGATCTGTCGGGGCAATCCCAGCTCCAGGGCCACATCCCATTGAAATTCTGCGAACAACAGGTTCGACACGGTGTTGGAACCGGTAATGAACGCCCCCAGACCCCCCACAAACGAAGCCACCATGGGCCAGGCGTTCCCGGCAATGGCGGCAACGGCCCGTGCCAGTGCCAGCGGCATGGACGGATAGCCGTTCGGGTTCAGCACGGCATCATTCACGCCGGCCCCCTGGAAGATGGAGACCAGCGCCACTGCGAACAGCAGGGCAATGGTCGGGTTTTTCATCTTGGCAACGGATTCCGTCCACGCGCATCGAACAGCGTCCCGTTTCATCCGGTGAATCAGAATGGTCAACAGGGCCACCAGCGCGAACGGAATGGTACCCGGCAGATACAGGTAAGCAATACCGGTTTTCACCGCCGGATGCCCCAGGAGTCCCATGGAAACATGCAGCTTCAAGCCCGCCAGCAATCCCTTCAATCCCAGCTCCGGAATCCGGGTTACAACCAGGATCAAGCCGATCAGCAGGTAGGGCAGCCATGCCCGAAACTGGCTCATATGTGCCCGGTATTCCGTGGCGGACACCCCCCGGATCTCACCGGTCCATGCAGGGTCCCAATTCGAATCCGAACCAAAATCCCAGGTTGTTTCGGGAACGCAGAATCCCCGCTTCGCTCCCGCAATGATAATCCCGAGACCCGCCAAGCCACCGATCAGCGAAGGGAATTCGGGTCCAAAAAACCAGGCAAACACCAGGTACGGAACGGTGAAGGAAACGGCTGCAAACAGCGAAAACTTCCAGGCCGCAAATCCGTCCGACCACCTTCGATCCGGTCCAAAGTACCGGGTAATAAAGCCCAGCATGAACACCGGGAGAATGAAAATCATGGCCAGGTGCAGCAGGGTGACCCACTGACCGATGACCATGTTGAAAGAGTCATACCCGGTGAAATTGATCCCCGGATTCGCGGTCACCGCGTTCGCCACCAGCCCCTTCAACGGCGTCAGGCCCAGCACCACCGGTGTGCCCACTGCCCCGAACGACACCGGGAACGAATTCAACACCAGGCAGAGCACCGCCGCGGCCAGTGGTGGAAATCCCAGTGAAAGAAGCAACGGCGCTGCCAACGCGGCCGGTGTACCGAAACCGGCCGCCCCCTCGATAAATGCCGCAAACATGTAGCCGATGATGATGGCCTGTACCCGCCGATCACGGGAAATGTGCTGCATCCCGTGCTGGATCGTCTCCATCCCGCCCGAATATTTCAGCGTGTAGAGAATAACCAACGCCCCGAACACGATGATCAGGATCCCCACCGCGTCCACAAACCCCTTGAACGTCAACGCGGCCAGGTAAGAAAACGGCAACTTCCAGGCCAACAGTGCCCCCGCGGCACACACCAGCCAGGCAACGGGCATGGCACGGGTGGCCGGCCAGCGGAACCCCACCATCAATACCAGGGCTGTCAGAATCGGCAGCAACGCAACAAGTGCGAGCATCTCAACCGGCATGCAACACTCCTTTCAACACAGCAATCGGATCCGTGTGAACGGGAAAGCCCCCACCCCCAACTTCATGGATACAAAGTTCCATCCATTGTACGCCATCGTCCCTGCATCCACAAAAAACGGGAGCAAATACTCCCGCGCGGATATTACTCTTTGAATTTCGTTAGTGGAATTATTCAGATCCGGGCAATGTGTCGTCCGGCTCATCGCCGAACCATTCCGTCATCTTATCCTTTGCCTGTTGCCGGATTGCGGGGGTGATATATACCGCCACCGTTGCGATGGCTGCCGCCAGCACACCCAGATCATCGGCAAACCCCACGGCGGGAATGAAATCGGGAATCGCGTCCGCTGGAAAAATGAAATACCCCAATGCACCATAAATCGTGGTCTTGGCCCAGGTGGGCGTTTCCGGACTCCGTGCAGCATAGTAGAGCATCAACGCCTTCTCCACCACCTGCTTCCCGGCCACCAGCGCAAACTTCCCCAGCTTCTGCCAGAACCC
>CAZDKZ010000071.1:6772-12400 GCA_964506215.1 uncultured Holophagae bacterium | reverse complement strand
GGATGGAATTTCAGCCGGGAGCGGTTTCCGCGGTCCGATCCGACAAACTCAATCTGAACTATTCAACAATCCGGAGCCAATCCCCGCCGACAGGATCAGCATTCGAAACATCCGCTTCACCATCACACGATACAAAATTGTCACAAAAATCGGCCACACAATCGTCCAGAACGCCATGGCGATAAACAGCGTGACAACCGCCTCCGACTGCACACTCGGCGCCAGCTTCGAAATATACATGTAGGACAGCACCGCAAACGCCACCAGCACCTGGAAAATGAGAAACAGCATGGCCATGAACCATTTCAGAAAACTCACGTGATACTTGACGAGGATGCCGCCTTCCCCGTCCGGTAGCGCCGTCACCATGGCCCGGTTGAACCGGTAGCCGAACGGGTTGAACTGGATGTTGGTGATGCGGGCTGTATTGCTGCCGGTGCGGTCCATGCGATACCGCTTGCCGTCGTCAATCCGGGTGAGAATGTCTTCGAGGTGGGTGAAAAAGGAATCCGCATCCAGGGGGAGACGGGCCTCCCCCTGGAACATCGGTAAAAACATGATCAGGCTTCGGCCAGGGTGTCCACGATGTGGACGATTACTTCGGTGGCCTTTTCCATGGTGTCCAGCGAGACAAATTCTTTCAGGCCGTGCATGTTGACAGCACCGGCAAATACGTTGGGCGTGGGAATGCCCATGTAGGTCAGCCGCGCGCCGTCGGTGCCGCCCCGGATGGGTTTACGCAGGGGTTCGATGCCGGCTTTTTCGAAAGCTTTCAGTGCGGTGCCCATCACTTCGGGATGGTCATCCAGGATTTCCTTCATGTTGCGGTACTGTTCACGGATGGCAATGTCAATTTCGCCGCGGGGGAATTCCTTCAGGACTTCGCCCTTGATCCGCTCCAGGTCCGCCGCCAGCACTTTCAACCCTTCCCGGTCGAAACTGCGGATGATCATGCTGACCTTCACTTCATTTTCCAGACCCTTCATGGTGGTGGCATGATAATACTTCTGGCGGTGTTCGGTGGTTTCCGGCAGGGTTTCGGTGTTCAGCTTCGTGATGAAACTGGATGCCATGCGGATGGCGTTGACCATCTTGTCCTTGGCATAACCCGGGTGGACGTTGATGCCCTTGAAGGTGATGTCGGCCGCGTCGGCGCAGAAGGTTTCATCTTCCAGTTCGCCCAGCACGCCGCCGTCCATGGTGTAGGCAAACTGTACCGGGAACTTGTCCATGGTGAACTTGTCCACGCCCTTGCCGATTTCTTCGTCCGGGGTGAAGCAGATATAGATGTCTCCGTGTTTCCGGTCGGGGTTTTCCATCAGGTAGGCCACCGCGGTCATGATTTCCGCCACGCCGGCCTTGTCATCGGCGCCCAGCAGGGTGGTGCCGTCCGAGGTGATGATGTCCTGGCCTTTGAGTTCATTCAATACCGGGTTTTCTTCCGGGGTAATCACCAGCGAGGTGTCTCCGGGCAGCACAATGTTGCCGCCGTCATAATTCTTGTGCAGTTGCGGTTTGACGTTTTCACCGGATTCCGCGGGTGCGGTGTCCACGTGTGCCAGGAAACCAACGGCCGGGATGTCCTTGTCTGTGTTGGCAGGCAGCTTGGCATACACATATCCGTGTTCGTCCAGTTCCACTTCGGTGACGCCCAGATCCTTTAATTCCTGTACCAGCATCCGTGACAGGTCGGTCTGGATGGCAGTTGACGGGAACGTGGTGGATTCTTCATCGGATGCGGTGTGGATCTGTACGTAACGGGTAAAACGCGCGAGTAATTCTTCTCGGTTGATCATATAAAACTCCCTTTCCAAGGCATTCTCGAATCCCGTACAGTGTAGCAGATTCCAGGTGCCGTCTGAACCGTAAGGGCAGGGTTGGACACGGTTTTCATGTGTTGTCGTGGTAGAATGAACCATACAATTCAACCAACATTTCTGAGCGCGATACCAAGGGGAGGGGAATATGGATACACGGTCCATGAAACGGGGTCTCGTTGTCGGGCTGGTCCTGCTTACCGTATCGGTGTCATTTGCCGGCATATTCGGTAAGAAGAAGGGCCTGACCATCGTGGGTTTTCTGTGGGCTACCAATACCACGCCGGCCATCGGTAAGCAGGTGCTCCTGGCGGATGCCGAGACCGGAAAAATGATCGCGGTGGAACAGAGCGGCTTTACCGGCAAATTCAAGTTCAAGAATCTGCCGCCGGGCCATTACATTCTGAAGGCGGGAAAGTTTACCCGGGAAGTATACCTGGTGGATGAAACGGTTCGGGTTCATTTTCATTTCGGCAAGGAAGACGGGCAGGTGGATTTTGTGGAGGCGGCCGAGGAGAATGCAAAAAAGGCCGATGAAATGACCGGGGCGGCCGCGGCCGATGCCGGTCCCACCGATCCGGCACTGGCCCAGTGGATTGCCGGGGAATACTATTCCTACGAAGGGTCAACCGAGCGGAAACTGATGTTGTGTCCCGGCGGCATTTTCTACGACTCCCGGGAATCCTCCTATTCCGGTACCAACTATAACAGCCTGGGCGCTGAAACCTCTTCGTACGGCGCGGCCAGTGCGGACGCGGGCAGTGGGAAATGGGCGATTCAGGGCAATCGGCAGTCGGGCACCATTACCCTCAGCTACAAGGGCAAGGGCTCCCAGAAGGTAGAATACCGGGTGCTGGGTGACAATTGCATCAGCATCATGGGGATCAAGTTCTGTTTCGCAGGGAAAGCCCGCTGTAACTGATCCGTTTCTTGAGTCGTCGCCTGACTGAAAAAAACGCCCATGTCCGGTTGTGACATAGTGGTGCGTTTCCAGTTGCTTGTGCTATTATGGTAGTCCGAATTGAACAGGGGGGCGTTATGAATCAAGAAGCACTTGGCATGGTAGAAACGAAGGGCCTGATCGGTTCCATTGAAGCTGCGGACGCCATGGTGAAAGCGGCCAACGTGGTGCTGATCGGCAAGGAATATATTGGCGGCGGCCTGGTGACCGTTATGGTTCGCGGCGATGTGGGTGCGGTCAAGGCAGCCACGGACTCCGGCGCGGCAGCAGCCCGGCGGGTCGGCGAACTGATTTCCGTTCATGTGATCCCGAGGCCCCACTCGGATGTGGAAACCATTCTGCCGGGATACCAGGAGCCGAAACCCAAAGCCAAAAAGGCATAACGAATCGTCATGAGTATGCTCGACGGCATCATGGACCGCCTGGAACAGGCGGGACAGATTATCGAAGAATATTCCCAGGAGCAGGTGGACCGGATGGTTCAGGCTGTTGCCGAGGCAGGTGCCCGGGAGAGCCGGCGCCTGGCCGAACTGGCGGTGTCCGAGACCGGTTACGGCAAGGTCAAGGACAAGATGGTCAAGAATGAGCTGGCTACCACCATCCTCTGGGATTCCATCAAGAATGAGAAAACAGTCGGCATTATCCGGGAAGACGCCAACCGCAACCTGTGGGAAGTGGCGGCACCGGTGGGTATCGTGGCGGCGGTGGTCCCCTCCACCAACCCGACGTCCACTGCGCTGTACAAGGCCATCATCTCCCTGAAGGGCCGGAATCCCATCCTGATTTCTCCCCATCCGTCGGCCAAAGGTTGCATCCTGGAAAGCGTCAAGGTGGTCTGGCGCGCGCTGGAATCTGTGGGTGCGCCCAAAGATGCGGTCCAGATCCTGGAAAATCCCACCATTGAAATGACCAACGAAATGATGCGCCACCGGAAAACCGGGATCATCCTGGCCACCGGCGGACTGGGCCTGGTGAAAGCGGCCTATTCCTCGGGCAAGCCGGCTTACGGTGTGGGTCCCGGCAACGTGCCGTCCTTCATCGAACGAACCGCGGAACTGGAAAAGGCCGTGAAAGATGTGATTGCCGGTAAGTCATTTGATAACGGGACGGTCTGCGCGTCCGAGCAGTCGGTGATCGCTGATGCCCCGGTGGCGGACAAGGTATTGCAGTTGCTGCAGCAGCATGGCTGTCATTTATGCACAGACGATGAAAAAGCCAGGCTGGAAAAGGTGGTGGTGACCGAGAAATTCACCGCCAATCCGAAAATTGTCGGCCGGAACCCCTCAATCATAGCGAAGACGGCCGGTTTTGAAGTCCCCGAAGATACGCTGGTGTTGCTGGTGAAAATGAATGGTGTGGGTAAGCAGCATCCGTTGTCCATTGAAAAGCTGTCCCCGATACTGTGCTACTACGTGGCGGACGGCTGGCAGGCTGCCTGTGATCTCAGTATCCAGCTGCTGAAGTTCGGCGGACTGGGCCACTCCCTGGGCATTCATTCCCGTGATATGAACATTATCCGGGAATTCGCCCTGAAAAAACCGGCATTCCGGATCCTGGTCAACACCCCCACAACCCACGGGGCGGTTGGCTATACCACGCGGTTGAACCCTTCCATGACCCTGGGATGCGGTACGTATGGCAACAATGCAACATCCGAGAATGTGACCGCGCGGCACATGATCAACGTGAAGCGTATCGCATTTGAGACCAACCCGGTGAATACGGGCACACAACCCCCGGTGCAGGTGGAAGGCAGCGGTGTTGCAGGTGTGGTGGATCGGGTACTCCAGGCACGGGGCGGTGCCGTGGCCAGCGGCCCGGTACTGGATTTCGTATCTGAAAACGACATCCACGATGCGGTGAAAGCGGGCCGGAAGCTCCGGGTGTCGTCAAAAACCATGATTACCCCGCTTGCCCGGGAAACCGGGGAGGCCAAGGATATTTTTGAATTTGTAGACTGATCAGAAAGGTGTAAGGGATGGATAAACGACAGATCGTATACAAGATCACCGAGATCCTGTTCAATCACCTGGGCGAAGGTGCCAACCCGGAACAGGTGAAGGCCATTGTCCGGGACATGATCACCGCAGTGCCCATGCCCGATGGGGCCACCGGCCAGACCGCGGCGGAAACCCGTGCGGTTCAGGGCCACCATACGGCCATCATCACGGTGTTCGGTAAGAGTAAACCCGGTATCGTGGCCGGTATTACCACGGTGATCGCGGAACAGAACGTGGATATCACGGATATTACCCAGACCCTGCTGGGCAAAAACTTCGCGATGATTGTCATCGTGGACCTGGAAGGGGCCAAGGGGAATTTCAATGATCTCAAGGAACGGTTGACGAAGAAGGGTGAAGAACTGGGTGTCTCCATCTTCTCCCAGCATGAAGAGCTGTTCCAGTATATGCACACCGTATAACGCCAACTGGGCGAAAAGATCGGACGGACCATGCTCGGCAGTTTCAGTTCCAAGGAAATTCTCGAAACCATCAAGATGATCCAGATGGAGCATCTGGATATCCGGACCACTACCATGGGGATCTCGCTGTTCGACTGCATTTCGTCCAGCGCCGATGAGACCCGTGACCGGATCTATGAAAAAGTCATGCGCAATGCCGGCAACCTGGTGAAGGTGGTCAACGGTATTGAAAACGAATACGGGATCCGTGTGGCCAACAAGCGGATCTCGGTCACACCCATTTCGTTGACCGGCGGCGTGGCCATCAACCGGGACGGTTTTATCAACATTGCCCGGGTGCTGGACAAGGCCTGCGAAGAAATCGGTGTGGATTTCCTGGGCGGCTATTCCGCGCTGGTGCAGAAGGGCGCCAACCGTGTGGAACAGGA
>CAZDKZ010000071.1:0-6672 GCA_964506215.1 uncultured Holophagae bacterium | reverse complement strand
GCGGTGATGAACGCCGGCCCGGTGGATCTGGGGCAACTGGCCGAAATTATCAAGAAAACCGTATTCAAGATTACCCGGGCCGGTGAACTGATCGGCCGGGAGGCCGCGCGACGTTTAGGTGTCCAGTTCGGTATCCTGGACGTGTCGCTGGCGCCGACGCCGGAGCCCGGTGACTCCATCGGTGACATCCTCAAGCATATGGGCCTGGCCCAGCCGGGCGCGCCCGGTACAACCGCAGCATTGTCCCTGCTGACCGACGCAGTGAAAAAAGGCGGTGTCATGGCCTCTTCTTACGTGGGCGGCATGTCCGGTGCCTTCATCCCGGTATCCGAAGACGCCACCATGATCGAAGCGGTAAAGATGGGCGTGTTGACACTGGAAAAACTGGAAGCCATGACCGCAGTCTGTTCCGTGGGACTGGACATGGTGGCCGTCCCGGGGGATACCTCGGCCGCGTCCATCTCCGGTCTGATCGCGGACGAAATTTCCATTGGTGTAGTGAATGGCAAAACAACGGCGGTACGCGTGATTGTTCCCCCGGGCTCCAAAACCGGAGATACCGTGAACTTTGGTGGACTCCTGGGCATGGCCATCGTGCAGGACATCAACAAGATGGGATGCGACCGGTTCATTGACCGGGCGGGCCGGATCCCGGCACCCATTACCAGCATGCGGAATTGAGCATGAGCGACGAACAGCAACTGGTCGCAAGACTGCAAGTAGGTGACGAAGAGGCATTCAGCCGGTTCTTCGACCAGTATCGCAACACCATTTATAATTTCGGGCTGCGGTTCTGTGGCAATGCAGACGATGCATCCGAAGTGCTCCAGGATACGCTGATCAACACCTTCCGTTATATCAAGAACTTCCAGGGGAAATCCAAGCTGTCCACCTGGCTGTACCGGATTGCGTCCAATGCCTGTTTGATGCGTCGCCGAAAAAACAAGAACGGGGACGTGAGCCTGGACCAGATGGATGAAGACGCCCGTCCCATGCCCGGAGACAACAGTTTCAAGCCCGACCAGTTGCTGGAACAGAAAGAAATGGGTGACATCATCCAGGATGCACTGATCGCACTGCCGGAAACATACCGGATCCCGTTTATTCTGAAGGAGATTGAACAATTGCCGCACGCGGAAATCGCGGAAGTACTGGATACCTCCGTGTCCAACGCCAAGGTCCGGGTGCACCGGGCGCGGCTGATGCTGCGGGAAAAAGTGGCGGAACGGTTGAGGGAAAAAGATGCATGAACATAAATGTGAAGGAAAGCTGATGGATTGCCTGTCCGACTACCTGGACGGGGAACTGGATGCCGATCGCTGCAGCCAGATCGAAGCCCACATGGAACATTGTGAATGCTGCCGGGAGTTTGTGGCCTCGTTGAAAGCGTCACTGGAAGCCGCCCACCGGTTGGAAAAAGCCGCAGCCCCTGAAGATACCTGCCGGCAGGTGATGGAACAGGTGCTGAAAGCCTGTCGCGAATCCAAAGATTAAATCCCGTCTCCGACAACCTCTCCTGAACTTGGTATAATCGATCCATAACAAGTACTTGCTGGAGCTATGTCTTGAAACAGATCAGGCCCCGTGATATTGCAGGCTGGCTGGTCCTGTTGCTGGTGGCGCTCATGGTCATCCGCAGCGGTCCTGTCCCATTGCCCGTATCCACAGAGATCGACGATGCTGATCAATTGATGGTTGTGGCCGAGGCAGACAGCCGTTCCCTGTTGAGCACGGGTGATGTTGACGGGTTGGGGTTGACCGTTTACACCCACCTGGACCGTTGTGGACATCCGGCCGTGCTGTTTGACACCGACATGCGCCCGGTAGTCTGGAACCATGCCGCCATCCGGTTTGAGGGGGAGTACGACGATACCCTGCCAATTGTCGAAAATGACCAGGTGATCGGTTACCTGGGTGTCGCCCACTCGGTTACCGAGGCGGGAGAAGTCCGTGATCGGACCACCGGGCTGGCCTTCCTGTTCGCGTTGGCGTTGTTGCTGCTGATCCTGGTCGGACGACGGCTGCCCATGCTGATGCTGGCGCTGCTGCTGGTGCTGGTGGAAATCCGGTTTGGCGTGAATCTGCCATTCCTGTTCCTCCAATGCGCGTCGTTGACACTGGCGGGACCCGAGTCCATGCGCAGGGGAATCCTGCCGGCCCTGTTGTTTTCCGGATTCCTGGCACTTTCGTTGTTCCAGATGTTCCGGGCGCCTGTAAACGGTCTCCTGTTTTTCGAGTCTTTGAGCAATCCGCAATTCTCCATTGCGTTATTGACCGCCTTCCTGGCGGCAGCCATGTTGCTGCTCACCGGTTTGCACCGGGTTGCGTGGGTTCCAGCTGTTGTGGCGGTCCCGCTCTGTCCCATGGCGATTCCCATGCTGGCATCGCTCTACGGGTTTCGGGCTTTGTTGAAGGACGGTCGGATCTGGGCCCCGATTGTAGGCGTGATGCTGGTTTCCGGTGTGGTGCTGGCCATGTTGTACGGCACAACGGGATACCGGATTCACCGGTCACTGGACGCTACTGAAACGGATCCTGCCGCCATTCAACAACAGGCCATGACAGACCTGGATGCATACCTGGAACTGGCGGCCACCGGCAGTTTCCAGGATCTGCGGGACTATGTGCGCAGGTCCGGTCTCCTGGACACCGACTATGATTTTGAGCTGGTCTATTTCAACAACGTGGGTGAAGTGGTGGATGTGTATACCTGGGGTTTACCCTCCCTGCTGGAGTTGCCGGTGGACCGGTCGCTGGAATCCATTGCCATCGGTCACCATGAGCGGCTGGTGGCGGCGGGTACCGATGATTTCAAGTATGGCTATCTGTCCCTGCGGCTTTCGGCGGACCTGTACAACCTGCCGTTCCTCCATGCCGATCATCCGTTTCGGGGCAGTTTTGACATATTGAACCGAGCAGACGGCCAGTCCCTGCAGTTCCGGTATCCCACTGCGCTGCAGGTGATGACCGACCTGTCCCTGCTGGGCCTGCTGTCCATGGTGTTGCTGGTGACCTTCCTGGGCTTGACCCTGGGCGGTCGACAGGGGCTGTTCCGCCGCACCCTGTACAGCCAATTCACCGTATTGACCGGTATCCTGGTGCTGGCTGCCGGCATTGTGGGTTTCCAGTCCCGGTCGCTGGTCCGGCAGATGCTCAGTGCGGACCTGTTCCGGACCGCGGACACGCTGGCCCAGATGGCCGAGAAAGACCAGGATGACCTGTCCGACAACTATCTCAAATTCCTCCAGTCCACCATCCCCGGCCGGTATGCGTTGTATGGGGAGGGGATCCTGACATTTTCCACTGACCATCTGCAATGCCCGGTGCTGGTGGAATATCCGGCATTTCACCGGATGAAGCAGGCCGGTTCCGCGATTGAATACGGGGATGTGCTCTATGTCCCTGTACTGCTGGACCGGTTTCCGGATGCGGTGTTGCGGGTGGAACCGGAGGCCGGTTGGGCACAATCCCGTCCGGCATCCACGGCGCGGCCGCTGGTACTGCTGCTGTTTATGCTGTTGCTCAGCTCCTTTGCCATGACCGGTTACATGGCCCGTCGCATGGTTACCCCGATTCTCCAGCTTTCCGAAGCGTCCCGGGGGGTGGCAAGGGGGAAATATGACATTCGGGTGCCCTACCGGGAACCGGATGAAATCGGTACGCTGGTGTCGTCCATGACGGAGATGTCCCGGTCCATCCGGGACCAGCGGTTGAACCTGGAAGCATTGCTGGAAAACGTGTCTTCCGCGGTGGCCCTGGTGGATCCCCAGGGAGAGGTGGTCGCTGCCAATCCCCTGTTCCACAAGCTGCCGGTGGATACGGCCCGGGATTCCCTGATGCGGGAAACCGGTATCAAGCAGGACATGATCCAGGATGACCGCCATTACCAGACCGCTTCGGTGGAACTGGAAAATGGCAGCCGGGTGGTGATCGTGGATGATGTCACTGATGTGATCCGGGTCAGCCGGCTTTCCGTTATCACGGACATGGCCCGGCAGATCTCCCATGATGTGAAGAATCCCCTGACGCCCATCCGTCTCAACGCGGAGTACATTACTTCCATCCTGGAACGGGATCCGGAAAAGGCCGGGGACACCATCCCGGGTGCGGTTGACAATATTTTAAAGAAAACAGAAGAGTTGCGGGCAATTGCCTCTCAGTTCTCCAACCTGGTGAAGGCGACCGAACGTCCGCCGGACAAGCTGGAACCCATCGCCATCCGTTCCTTCCTGATGGAACTGGCCTCGGCATACCCGGGATTGACGTTGATGATCAACGGCCCCAACGCCAGTGTACTTGCGGATGAATTGAAACTGACCCGGGTATTCGGCAACCTGCTGGAGAATTCCTTCAGTTTTACCGACGGGAAGGGACGGGTGGACATTTCCATGACGGTGGCGAACGGCGAGTTGCACCTGGAATATTGTGACAGCGGCCGGGGCATTCCGGAGGAGCTGGCGCCGCGTATCTTTGAGCCCTATTTTTCCACCCGGGATACCGGTACGGGATTGGGCCTGTTCATTGTTCGTGAGTTTCTGCTGGAAATGGGCGGCAGGGTGGAAGCGGTGCCGTCCGATTCGGGGGCCTGTTTCCGGATCACCCTGAAGGCGGCATCCGATGATTGAAGAAATCCTCAACAACCGGTCACATGGTGCTTCGGTTCTGTTTAATCGTACACTGATCTGGCTGTCCGAGCGGGCACACCGGGGTGAGGGTGTGCCGTCTGACACATTTGACCGGCTGGTACGGGCACATCCCGGGATGGCCTGTTTTTTCCATTTACGCAACTGGATGCAGACCCATGGTTTCACCGGGGAGTCCATTGACCGCCTGGGTCAGCGGGTACACCTGGAACGTCAGGCGACGCTGGATGCGGTGAAAGCCGATTTCCCCGTGGGTGTGGAAAATGTCGGTGTGTACAGCCATTCCGGCATGGTGGTGGACGGGCTGGCGGCGGTGTGCAAACCTGCCCTGAAGATTACGGTGGCTCATGCCTGGCCGGTGGGAGAGGGTGCGGATATGGCAGCCTGTCTCGTGGAGAACGGGTTGAAGCATGTGGTCCTGTTGCCCGACGGAGCATTCTTCTCTGCCGTTCCGGGCCAGGATGTGATCCTGCTGGGATGCGATGCCTATTCCCCCAGCCGTTTTATCAACAAGGCAGGATCGGCGGCTATTGTCCGGCTGGCGCAGTCGGCGAAGGTCCCGGTGTTTGTGATACCCGGTCCGTTGAAACGGATTACAGAAGATTTGATGGACCGGATGCCGTTGAAACAGGGACCCCGGGATCAACTGGCCGAAGGTGAAATGCCGTACGGTGTGACCAATCCGGTGCTGGAAAAGGTCAGCCGGGATGGGGTGCTGTTGCTGGAACCGGGGGTGCCCCGGCCCGAACCGGAATCACTTGACCCGTGACAGGAGCCGATCCAGGTAACGGGACCGCATCTGTTTCGATGCCATCGCCTGCTTGATGGGCGGCAATTTCAGAATCACACCCAGGATTCCCGCCATCGCCCGATGGCTGAACAGGGCCTGGTTATCGAAAATCAGTTCCTGCAATTTCCCTCGTTCAATTGCCATGTTGACTACTTTATGTGTGCCGTTGACCGGTGTGATCACCCGCTGTTCCCTTGACGCCAGGGAAATGGCACCGGTGGGACAGGGCTTGACGCATACGCCGCAACCCAGGCAGATGTCGGGATTCAGCCTGGCCACCATGCGCCGGGGTTTCAACGGATCATTTGCGGATACCATGGTCATGGCCTCTACCGGGCAGAGATGGGCACAGGTGCCGCATCCGGTGCAGTTGTCTTCCTGAACGACCGGAATGAAATTGGTGGTGTGCACCGGGTTCATGATGGCAAAACGCCGGGCCGCAATCATAGCCTCGCAACAGCAGCCGCAACAGTTGCAGATGAAACTGACGCCCTTCCGCGCATTTTCCCCGAACTGGACCAGGTGATGGTCCCGGGCCTCATCCAGCAGGTCCATGCATTCCGCCTTGTCGATGGTGCGGGCAAAACCGCTCCGGGTCAGGGAAGCAGCCACATTGTTGAACGTCATGCAGATGTCCATGGGGGCATCGCAGGCCTCTCCCCGGTGTTCCGCCTTGTGCCGGCAATAGCACATGCCTACACCGATGTGGGAGGCCGTTTCCACTACCTGGGTAGCCCGTTCATAATCCAGCACGTAGAGCGCGTTTTCTTCAGAAAGTGCCCGTTCGTTGACAAATGTGCGTCCCAGCTGGGTTTCCCCTTCGGTGAACAGGGCCTTGATGAAATCTTCCTCCACCGTGATGTACTGGTAGTACAGTTCGGCCAGTAACTTCTGGTCGATATCATCGCGAACCCGCATCATGGCGAACTCGAAGAAACCGGCCATGGGCGGGGGCAGCACATAATGGGTTGTGCCTTTCTGGTCGGATACAATATCGATGAGTACAGCCCGGGAAGCCAATTCATCCAGCACTTTTCGGGCGTCGGTTTCGGACTTTTTCCAGACCCTGGCCGTCTGCTTTGCGGTGAACGGTTTGATGGGCAGCAGGGACACCAGTTCGGCTTCCTTTTCGCTGAAGAGCAGACCCAGGATCTGGTAGAACAGGTCGCTGGGTGGTGCGCCTTGTGGGAAACGGTTCAGCCGCTCGTTGAGCTGCTGGTAGGCGGATTTGACGGAATG
>CAZDKZ010000070.1:0-12734 GCA_964506215.1 uncultured Holophagae bacterium | reverse complement strand
TCAGACTACCAGATTGGGGAAAGCATGCACAGTACCGGCCATGTGCGGTGGATTACAAAGTATCGAAAATATGACCGGATGACAGGGGGAAACCGGCCATCTTCACCCGACAACGGTTATGAAATGACCGTATCCAGGGTAATGTCGTTCACCAGTTCCGGAATGTCCGACCTGTCGTCGGTCTTCGTGAAGACTTCGTAACCGTCAGCAAGGATGGCCACCGTATTCTCAAACTGGGCGGACCACATCTTGTCCGCGGTCACAACGGTCCAGCGGTCTTTCAATGTCAGGCAATGGCGACTTCCGGCATTCAGGATAGGCTCAATGGTGATCACCATGCCGGGCTCCAGCAGCACACCCCGGTTGGGTTTTCCGAAATGGAGCACCTCCGGGTCTTCATGAAGCTGGCGTCCTACCCCATGGCCGATGTATTCCCGTACAACGGAATAGCCCAGGCCCTCGGCGAAGGACTGAATCGCATGACCCACGTCACCCAGGCGGTTGCCCCGCCGGCACTGGTCAATCCCCAGCAGCATGGATTTGTAGGTGGCCCGGACCAGCCGCCGGGCTTCCGGTGATATCTCACCCACGGCAAATGTCCGGGTGGCATCCCCGTGAAAGCCGTTTTTGAACGCGCCAACATCAATGGCAATAATGTCACCATCTTCCAGAATCTGTTTTCCGGGAATACCGTGAACGACCTGGTTGTTAATTGATGTACACAGGGTATGCCGGAATCCCATGTATCCCTTGAACGAAGGCCGTGCACCCCGGCTGCGGATAAATGTCTCCGCAATGGTATCCAGCTCCAGCGTGGTAATGCCGGGTTTGACGTGGGGCGTCAGATGCGCGAACACATCCGCAACGATCCGGCCGGGTTCTCTCATTTTCTCAAGATCATCTGCAGTTTTATACCTGATCAAGGATTTCCTCCAGTACGATGCATCCAGGTTCCCGGTTCAGTGTTTCCCGCAGCAGGTTTTCCAGGGTTTCGGCCCTGTCCGCTGCCAGTCGCAATATGAATGACGGCCCCGTGTCCGTGTATGATTCCGATTCTATCCGTACGTCCGGTGTCCGGTCAACGATATGATAGATCCGCGATACTTCATCATACGCCACCGCGATAGACAATCGAACAACAGAAATCAGGGTTTTCACCGGAACTTCGGCCAACGTGTCCTTTGCGCAATCGCCATAGGCACGGACCAGTCCCCCCACGCCCAGCTTTGTGCCGCCAAAATAGCGGGTCACGACCACGAGCACGTTGGTCAGGTCTGCACCTGTCAACACCTGCAGAATGGGTTTACCGGCGGAACCGGAGGGTTCACCGTCATCCGAACTCTTTTCCAGGTCGGGATGGACCCGCCAGGCATAACAGTTATGGGTGGCATCATGGTATTTCCTGCGGGTGGTATGGAGTACGTCCAGCGCCTCTTCTTCACTGGTCACCGGAAACAGGGCACCGATGAACTTGGATCCCTTGATTGTAAACTGGGCATGTCCCTCGGCTTCAGGAACCCGGATCTGCAGTGAAGCTGGATTTTTCATAAATATCACTGTTTTCTTTCAAATAATCCCGTATCTTCTGGACATCCTGCCAGACGTCGCGCTTACCGGCCGGGTTCCGCAATAGGTAGGCCGGATGGTAGGTGGGCATGACCTTGATCCCGTTCAAGAGCTGGAATCGGCCGCGGATGCGGGAAATGGATTCCGTTGTGTTCAGCAGGGACTGGGTGGCATGACGCCCCAGCGTACAAATAACCTTTGGCCGGATCAGGCGGATCTGTTCTTCCAGGTAACGACCGCAGGCGGCCACTTCTTCCGGGAGCGGGTCCCGATTCCGTGGGGGCCGGCACTTCACAATATTGGTAATGTAAACATCTTCCCGGCTCAATTCAATCGCCTCAATGATACGGGTCAGCAGTTGACCGGCCTTGCCGACAAAGGGTATACCCTGCTGGTCCTCGTCATATCCCGGTCCTTCCCCGACAAACATCAGGTCCGTTGTCAGGCTACCTTCTCCGAATACCGGCTTGTTCCGGCCCTGGCTCAAAGCACAAGCCGTACAACCCTGCACAGCCGCAGCCATTTCGCAAAAGCGCTTTTCCACGTCCACCGGATCGGCTGGTTCCTGCGGGACCGGCGCCCCCGATGGTACGGTTTGCGCTCCAGCTTCAGGCGACCGTGAAACGGCAGCCGTTACTGCGGCGGCATCTGTGTCCGCCACCTGCCCGCCCACTTCGGCGGACACATCAGTCACACCCATTTCCTGCAGAAAAAGCAGGTAGTCCCGGGCATCACGCATGGCGATCTCCAGACAGCCGTTTTACTTCCCCAACGATCCGGACGGCCAGGGCTTCCTTGGTAATGCATCCGGTATTGATAACCTGCCCGTCACGGGCCACCAGAACCGCTTCATTGGTGTCCGATCCAAAGCCAGTGTCCGCCGCCCCTACCCGGTTGCCCACGATCAGGTCCGCCTGTTTTTCCTTCAGTTTACCGGTTGCATACTGTTCCACATTGGACGTCTCAGCGGCAAAGCCCACCAGGATCTTTTTCCCGGCGTGGATGGATCCCAGCTGTTTCAAGATGTCCACCGTGGGATCCATGGGGAGCACAATGGGGTCACCCGTTTTCTTACGCTTTTCCGACGCCGGTTCCGCGGGGGTGTAATCGGCCACCGCCGCGGCCATGACGATAATATCCGCTTCCGCAGCAGCAGCTGAAACCGCCTGTGCCATCTCCGCCGCCGTTTCCACCTGTTGACGATCTGCCGTGGCCGGATACCGGGCGCTTCCCGTTCCTGTCACCAGTTTCACCGATGCCCCTGCCCGGAGAAATGCACCGGCCAGTTCTGAACCCATTTTACCGGTTGAACGATTCGTAATGCTCCGCACCGGATCAATGGGTTCCGATGTGCCACCGCTTGCGATCAGGACCCGCTTGCCCGAAAGGATCCCATGGGGCCGATGCAATGCCAGTTCCAGGTGATCGGCCAGTGCCGGAACGTCCGGCATCCGGCCCCGTCCATAGGTGCCGCAGGCCAGGTATCCGTCATCGGGATCCACCAGGTAAACACCGTCTTCCCGCAACCGGGCCAGGTTCCGCACCGTGGCGGGATGTTCCATCATCTTCGTGTTCATGGATGGTGCAACCAGTACCGGACAGTCCGCTGCCAGGTAGCTCGTACTCAGCAAATCGTCCCCGATACCGCCCGCCATTTTCGCCAGCATGTTGGCTGTGGCGGGAACGATGGCCAGCAGACCGCTCCCCTGCACCAGGTCGATGTGGGACAGGGTCCGGCCCGGTTCAAAAGTACCGGTGTACGGCATGCGACCGGTAATGGCCTCCAGCGTAACCGGTGTGACAAATTGGGTGGCATTGCGGGTAAGGATGGTGTCCAGGTGGGCATACCCACGGCGCTGCAACTCACGGATCAGTTCAACTGTCTTGTAAGCTGCGATACCACCGGTAATGCCAATGACGATTCGTTGCTCGGTGCGCCGTGTCAGATCAGATCTCCGTCAGGTCCAGTTCCTGCTGTTCCATTTCTTCCAGGCCGCGGGGTTCTTCCACTTCCACGTTCAGCTTCCCTTCCCTGGCTTCATCCAACGCAACAAACGTCGGCTTCCGCTTGCGGGTTGCCACCCGTGCCTGGGCTCCCTTGAGCAACTGGTTGGTGCGGGCACCCGCAACCAGAATAAATTGATACGGATTTTCATCCAGCTTCTTCTTTTCAGACATTTCAGTCCTCCCTGATCAGTTGTATATTCAATTGTTCCAGGTCCCGGATCCGGGAAACCCGGTGCCGCTCCGCCGAGATGATTGATTTCATCACGTCAACGGCCCGGTCAAGTTCATCATTGACCACCACAAAATCAAACCGGTGCATCTGCTTCAGCTCCTCACGAGCGGTCTCCAGCCTGCCGGCCAGCTCTTCTTCCCCTTCCCGGTTCCGTTCACGCAGACGCGTCTTCAGCTCCGCCATGGAAGGCGGGACCAGGAAAATTGCCGTAAAGGGAATATCATGCTGTTCCATGATCTGGCAGGCACCCTGCACATCAATATCCATAATCACATCTTTTCCGGCATCCAGCAAGTCCTGAACCTGTTTTCGTGCGGTGCCATAGTGAAACCGACCGAATACCACCGCATGTTCCAGGAAAGCACCGTCCCCGATCATTCGCTTGAATTCCGGATCGGAAACAAAGTGATAATGAATCCCGTGCCGTTCTCCTTCCCGGGGCTCCCGGGTGGTATAGGAAACCGAAAATGCCAGGTTGTCCAGCGCCTGGCGCACCTGCCCGATCACCGTGCTCTTGCCCGTTCCGGAGGGCGCAGAAACAATAAACAAACCGCCGGTTCTGTCAATCTTCATGCGGATCCTCTTCTTCATCCCTGCGGGTCCGCCCCAACCGGCCGATCAATGTGGCCGGTGTATTCACCGATTGAATCACGGAACCGTCCGACATCAGGATGAATGACCGGGTGGGTTTGCCTGCTGTTCCATCCACCAGCCGTCCCCTCTCCCTGGCCTGTTCTTTCAGGCGACGCATGGGAGAAGACCCCGGCTTGAGAACGGCAACCACCAGGTCCCGGTTTACATAGTTGTCATGTCCGATGGATACAAACATGGGAACTCCTGTTCAGGAAACACAAAAACGACAGTCGATTCCCTGCACATCCGGCATGGGAATTATTCAATATTCTGTACCTGCTCCCGGATTTTTTCAAGTTCTGTTTTCATGGCCACCACCTGACGGGACACCTGTTCATCCCGGCTCTTGGAGCCGATGGTATTCACTTCCCGGTTCATTTCCTGGAGCATGAAGTCCAGTTTCTTGCCAATGGGACCCGCCGTATCCAGTTCGATCCGGAAGGCTTCCAGGTGGGCCTGCAGACGGGTGATTTCCTCAGTTACATCCAACCGGTCAGCCAGGATGCCGGCCTCCTGGATCAGCCGTGCTTCGTCCGGCGCCTGTTCCGCCAGCAGTCGGGCCAGTCGTTCCCGGGCCGCAGTCAACTGCTTTTCAAAGAAACCGTCCCGAAGGGACTTCACCTGCGCAACCCCTTCCGTCAACGTTTCCACCCGAGCGGCAAAATCATCCTTTAGGAATAATCCTTCCCGCTGCCGGACTTCGTCAAACTGGGCCAGCAGGGAGTGGAAGGTTTCCATGACAGTATTGCGAACGGTATCCAGGAATTCCGGATCCGGATCGCTCTGCATCAGGTTGGCATCCCGGTTGAAGACAGCCGTTAACGGGACAGAAAACTGCAGTTCCGGGTATTGGTCCCGCATCCGATTGAACTGCGCGGCCAATGAACCCAGCAACTGGGTATTCAACCGGATCCCTGCCTTCTCCGGGTCTTCAATCCGCAGATCAATCCAGACGGTAATCCGTCCCCGGCTGATCCGACTCTTCAACACGGACAGCAGCTCCGGTTCCAGCGACAGCAGCGTATCCTGCATCCGGAACTGGGCATCCAGGTGTTTTCCGTTGACACCCCGCATCCGCATATCCACATGGTAGCCCTGACCGGCCAGGGAAAGCTCCGCAAATCCTGTCATGCTCTTCATCTCAAAACTCCCATTTATCGGCGATCTCCGCCACCCGGTTCAGTTCCCGTTCTACAACCCCGGTCAATTCCCGGACATCGGTGTTCCCGTCCACCGGAATCGGGTCTCCATAAACAAAGACCAGCTTTGAGCAGGGCAGCGGCGCACGGAACTTGTCCCAGGAATTAAACTCAAGCTTGCAGCTGGCGTTGTAAGCAAAGGGGACAATGGGGACCCCCGCCCGCTTGGCCATCAACACAACGCCGTTCTTGGCTTTGTAACACGGTCCCCGGGGACCATCCGGTGTCACACCCAGGACCAGTCCCTCCTGCAGATAGCCCACGGCTGCCTTCAATGCCTCGCGCCCGCCCCTGGAAGAAGAGCCCCGTGTGGGTAAATGAAACCGCAGCCGCTTGAGAATCCCTGCCACATAGTCCCCGTCCCTGGACCGGGACACCATTGCCAAGGTCCGGGGGCGCGGATTCAGTACAGCATGGGGCGCCATGAAAAACCGATTGTGCCAGAACGCAAACACATACGGTTTCTTTTCTTTCACCAGGTTCCGGATGGGTCCATCGTTCACCCAATCCACCCGTCTCGCCAGTTTGAATGCCAGTTGGATCCAGGCCGTGGCCAGGAGTACCGCAAACCATTTAACCAGGCGCATTGTCTGCTCCAAACTGCATGTTGTACAAGCGCGTATAGCTGCCGTTCTGTTCCAGCAACTGGTCATGGGGACCGGACTCCACGATCCGCCCCTGCTCCAGCACATAAATCACATTCGCGGAACGGATCGTGGACAACCGGTGGGCGATCACGAAGGTGGTCCGGTTCTGCATCAGGTTGTTCAATGCCTTCTGGACCAGGATTTCCGATTCGGTATCCAGAGCGGAAGTAGCCTCGTCCAGGATCAGGATGGGCGGATTCTTCAGCAATGCCCGGGCGATAGCCAGGCGCTGCCGCTGGCCACCGGAAAGCATCACGCCGCTCTCCCCGATACCGGTGTCATAACCATCCGGCATTTCCTCGATGAAATCGTGGGCATAGGCCATTTTCGCGGCCCGCTGCACCTGCTCCAGCGGGATATCGGAACGGCCATAGGCGATGTTGTGATAAACGGTGTCATCAAACAATATGGTTTCCTGGCTCACCATACCGATGTGGCGGCGCAGTTCCTGCACGTCAAATTGACGGACATCGATGTCGTTGACGGTAACGGCTCCCGCCGTCACATCGAAAAACCGGGGAACCAGGTTGACCAGCGTGGTTTTGCCCGCACCGCTGGAGCCGACGAATGCGGCGATGGTGCCATTGTTCACCACCAGGTCGATTTCCTCCAATACCGGCCGGTCTGCCTCGTAGGCAAAGGAAACATTCTCAAACCGGACCATCCGGGTCTCCTCCGGAAACGGCACCGGTTCGGCCGGAGACTGGATCGGATTCTGCTGATCCATCAACTGAAAAATCCGGGTGAACGCGGTCAACGCCTGCTGCACTTCATTGTTGGCCTTCACCAGTCTGCGGATGGGTGAATACAGGAAAATCACGTTCCCGATATAAGCAACAAAGGTACCGGTGGTCATCACCCCTTTCTGGATCTGGATACTGCCGTAGAAAATCACCACGCAGAAAACGATGGTCCCCACGAATTCCATGATCGGACTGGACGAGGCGGTTGCCATGACCATCCGCACATTGGCCTTGAAGAATTGATAGTTCTTCCGGATAAACTTGGCAATCTCAAAATCTTCCATGGAGAATGCCTTGACAATCCGGTTACCGGTAATGGTCTCCTTGAGGATATTGGTCAGTTCCCCCATCCGGCTCTGGGCCGTATTGGTGGATCGCCGAATGGCCCGGCTGATCAGCACAAAGGGAACAATGTTCAACGGGATGATGAGAATCAGGAGACTGGAAAGACCCGGAGAAATGTAAAACACGCCGAAGGTCAGGATAATCAGGATGAATGTTTCCTTGACCAGGTCACCGATCTTGGTGGTTACCGCGTTCTGGATCAGGAATGCGTCGTTGGTGATCCGGGAGATCAACGTACCGGAATGGTGTTCGTCAAAGAACGATACCGACTGTCTTGTCATCCGGCTGTACAGATCATTCCGCAGATCCCGCACCACTTTGAATCCCACCTTGCCCAGCAGGAAAAAGCCCAGGTAAGTGAACAGGCCTTTCAACAGAAACACCGTGAGCATGATGCCGATGATGATGACCAGGTCGTCACCCGATGTCAGTGTCTTGTCCAGGTCCATGGCAGACAGGAATCCCCTGTCCTGGAACCATTGCTTGACGTCATTCTTGAAATCCGTGATGAATGCCAGCTTATCCTTGGGTATGTCTTTGTCCGGAACCGTCTCGTTCTGGACAACTGCAACCTGGCCTTCTGCAACAGCCGCGGGTTTCTGCAACGCTTCGTCAAAGATCAGCTTGGTGGAGAAGATGACCATCTGCCACAACACCGCCACCATGATCAGAATGATAAACGCCAGGGTCAACTGGAAGGCATACCGCTTGAAGTAACCCAGCACACGACCGGTATTTTTCATCTACAGCTCCAAAATTCTTTCTGTGATCCGGGCAAACGGCACTTCCCGGTGCAACCGTTCCCGCAGCAGGCCCAGCCGCCTGCGAACCCGTTCCAGCTCTTTGGGATGATCCAGCATCCGTTCCACATACCGGAGAACCGCATCAGGTGTGCAATCCCGGTTCACCCGTTCATCCAGAACAGCTTCATCCAGCACCACGTTGGGCAGCGAAATAAACCGGGACACCACCACCAGCATGCCCACCGCGTAGGTGAGCGGACTCAACTGGTACAACACACTCATGGGCAATCCGGAAAGACCGCATTCCAGCGTAATGGTACCCGAAGCACCCACCGCCACCGTGGCAGCGTCCATGGCAGCATACTTGTGATCCTGTTCCACCACAACAACCGAATCGGGCAACCGGGCCAACAGGCCCGACAGGCTGTCGGCGTCCATGCCGGGACTGGGCAGAAGCATCAGGTCCACGTCCGGCCATCTCCGCCGGATTTCAGTTGCCGCGTCAATCATCACCGGCCCGATGCCGGACCATTCCCGGCGACGGCTCCCGGGCAGCAACAACACACGCCGACGGTCCGGTTCCAGTCCATACTGTTGGCGGAACGCATCCGCATCCAGTTCGGGCACCACCATATCGGTCATGGGATGACCGTGGAATTCCGCATTATCAAACAATGCCGTTTCAAACGGAAACAGCACGAAGATCCGGTCAAACAGGCGGCTTAAGCCCCGTCCCCGGTACCGGCGCCAGGCCCAGACCTGTGGCGGCACCATGTACACCAGCCTGCCAACGGATTTTTTCACCCGCCGGGCAATCCGGGTATTGAATTCCGGAAAGTCTACACAGATAAGGACATCTGGTTTTTCGGCGTGGATATGTTGTTCCAGTTTGCGCGCCGCAGCCTTCAATTCACTGAAATGGGCCAGAACCTCGGAAATGCCGACAACGGACAGGTTCCGATAATCCTGAACGACCTGCATTCCCGCGTCACGCAGCCGGTCACTGCCCATGCCCGAAACGGCAAAACCGGCTTCGATCAGGTGGAGAAGCAACCCCAATGCATAGGTTTCACCCGAATATTCGCCACAGAGGAGGACCGCTTTCCGGTTCATGCTACTGGTCTCCATCTTTCAGGTAACCGCCGTTGATGCAGGCCGGCGCATCCATCGCCTTCTTGCTTTCCGGCTGAATCCGAAGGATTGGCAAACGCATGCCGTCGCCGCACTGGACATCGATCTGATTACCCATTACGATTACCGACCCGACGGGCCGTTCAGCACCTGTCCGGGGAAGCCCGGTTTCCAGGATCTTGAACATCCTGCCGTTCCACGAGGCCCGTGTACCCGGCCAGGGCTGGAACCCCCGGACCCGGTTGTGCAGTTCCAGCGCAGGCCGGGAGAAATCCAATACACCATCATCCCGGCTCATCATGGGAGCCATGGACACACCGGTGGCTGGCTGCGGTTCCGGTACACGATCACCCGTCATGTATGCCGATAATGTCTTTTTGAACAGATCAATTCCCAACCCGGTCAACCGTTGAAACAAGGATGGTGCCTGCTCGGTGGGATCAATGGGTGTCCGGACCGTACCCACGACGGGACCGGTATCCATACCGGCATCCATTTTCATCAACGTAACCCCGGTCTCCGTCTCCCCGTTGACAATGGCCCAATTCACCGGGGCAGCACCCCGATAGGCCGGCAGCAGCGAAAAATGGATATTGAGACATCCCTTCCGCGGTAATTCCAGGATTTCCAGTGGGAGAATCCGCCCATAGGCCACAACCAGGATCACATCCAGATTCAATTGGTCCAACCGGTCAACAAACAACCCATTCCCCTTGAGCCGGACCGGTTGTTCGACCGGAAGCCCCAATTCCGCTGCACGTGCCTTCACCGGGGTCGGCTGCAATACCTGCTTCCGTCCGCGGGGCCGGTCCGGTTGGGACACCACCAGTTGCACATCCGTCTGATCGTTCAGGGCATCCAGAAACGGTACTGCCACATCGGGGGTTCCCATGAAAAGGGAACGATAACGGGTCAATTGGTCCTCCGGTGATTATTCACTCAAGATGATTCCGTCCCGCTATCCGGTTCAGCAGGCTGACGGCCCCAGGTACCTTCCCGTTGCATTTTTCGAATGGTTTTCAGTACCATCTTCCGTTTCAACGGAGACATCTTGTTGATAAATAACTCGCCGTTGAGATGGTCAATCTCGTGGCAGAACGCCCGGGCCAGGAACTCTGTTCCCTCGGCTTCCTGCCAGTTCCCATCCAGGTCCTGGTACCTCACTTTCACCCGGGCGGGGCGATGTACAAACCCCCAGATACCCGGGAAACTGAGACACCCTTCTTCCTCCCGCTGCTCCCCTTCCGCTTCAATGATTTCCGGATTGATCATCACCATGAGCGCGTCCGGATCTTCACCGGCGGAAAGGTCCACCAGGGCCAGTTGCAGACTCACACCCACCTGGGGTGCAGCAAGACCGACACCGGGCTCGGCTTTGAGGGTTGCATACATGTCCGCCACCAGCTGACGGATTTCATCATCAATGTTTTCCACCGGTTTCCCCTTCTGTTCCAGAACGGGGTCACCGTATACAACGACCTGCATTTCAGCCATGACTGTTATTCACCGGACGAATCGTCCAGCTTCTCCTTCAATTGATCTACGCCATCTTTCACTGCATCTTCCGTTTTGTCCAGACCTTCCTTGATGGCATCTTTCGTCTTTTCTATTCCATCACTTACTTTGTCCTTCGCAACCGCACCTTTCTTTCGGATTTTCTCACCGGCAAGAAACGCGGCAATACCGGGATGCATCAGATAATCCCGTGGGGTCCAGTCGGTCACATCCACGTAAACCCGGTCAAACGTACCGGGGCTCTTTTCCATGAAATGGAACCGGGCCCCATCCCGGATCACCAGGTAGCGGTAGCTGAGAAAACCGAAACCCGCGCAAAGCACAACCACAATGGCCAGCACAATCAATCGTTTCATGGTTCCTCCACCGCTGGATTATACCGCAACGACCGAATAATCGAAAGCCGTGCCGTGTATAGCATTGCAGTACCGATTCGCAGTGGGTACAATTCTTTATCGATTCTGACTGGCGAGTTTGAGGAGGAACACGTGATTGAAGCAAAGAACCTGCAGAAAACATTCGCTTCCGGCCGGAAAAAGGTGAACGCACTGAAAGGTGTGTCATTCCAGGCCAGAGAAGGAGAAGTGTTCGGCCTGCTGGGACCCAACGGTGCAGGCAAAACCACCACGCTCCGCATCCTGTCCACCATGCTGTCACCCACCGAGGGAACGGCCATTGTGAACGGACATGACATTCGAAAAGACCCCGCCGCGGTCAGGCGGTCCATTGGTTTTCTTTCCACCGAAACCGGTCTCTACGACCGGCTGTCACCCGAAGATACCTGCCGTTTTTTCGGTCAGCTGGCCGGTGTGCCCGAAGCGGACATCCGGAAACGGATGGATATCCTGTTTGACCGGCTCGATCTGAACAAGGACCGGAAACGGATGGCGGGTGATTTTTCCACCGGGATGAAGCAGAAGCTGTCCATTGCACGGTCCCTGATCCATGACCCGTCCGTCATTGTCTTTGATGAGCCGACAAACGGGCTGGATGTGCTGACTGCAAAAACCGTGACGGATTTCCTGAAGGACATGAAGGCTGAAGGCAAGACTGTGATCATCTCAACCCACATTCTGTCTGTTGTTGAAAAACTGTGTGACCGGTTTGCCATTATCGACCTGGGCAATATCGTTGCGGAAGGCACACTGACCGAACTGATCAACCGGTATGACGTGTCCGAACTGGAAGACGTATTCTTCAAACTGGTTCCGGAAAGGAGCGAATCATGAACAACATCATGACCATCCTCAAGAAAGAGTTTCTGATTTTTGTCCGGGACCGGCGCAGCCTGCTGATGATCCTGATTGTACCGCTGGTGTTCTATCCCCTGATGTTCAACGTGATCGGTAAATTTGCCTCCAAGAACCGGGAAGAATTGAAGAAAAGCCAGTTCAAGGTTTACATGGACCCCTCGGTGACAACAGACCTGGAAGGGTTCATTCCCGAGGAAGACAATATCACCGTGCTCCGGACAACCGAAAGCGACCCCCTTAAGTTGCTCAACGACGACAAGATACAGGCCGTGGTGACCATGGAAGAAAACCTGGTCATCCAGTATCTGTCCAGTGACCGGAAATCACGTGCCGCTGCGTCCCGTCTCCAGACAGCAGGGGTGAACTACCGGAAATCACTGGTTGTCGCGGAACTGGCAGCAGCCGGTGTGGATGAGTCCGTCCTGCAGCCGTTCCTGGTTGAACGGAAAGACGTGGCGTCGGCAGCCAAGGTCAGCGGTCGCTTCCTGGGCCGGATTCTGCCTTACATGATCATCATCATGCTCTTTTCCGGGGCCATGGGATTCGGGCTGGAAACATCCACCGGGGAAAAAGAAAAAGGCACAATCGCCACGCTGCTGGTCAGCCAGGCGTCCCGTTCCCAGATCGTCCTGGGCAAGCTCCTTTACGTGGTGGCCATTGAAATCCTGTACGGTCTGCTGAACGTGGCGGGGTTTGTCATCGCGGCCGGCTTGCAGGCCA
>CAZDKZ010000069.1:2685-12864 GCA_964506215.1 uncultured Holophagae bacterium | reverse complement strand
ATTTTTCACTGTGCCAAGGCATCTGAGGATGAGCAAACGCAGCGTACATACAACGTACGTGAGTATTGTGAAGACGAAGTAACGCAGGCACAGTGGAAAAGAACCGTCAGCACTTCAAGTGGCAGAGCGTTCGTCCAACCTCACGGAAACCATCTTACTGCACCCGGGTTCTTCCATGGTAACGCCGTAGAGGAAGTCCACCATCTCCATGGTCGTCTTATTGTGCGTCACCACCACGAATTGCACCTGGTCCCGGTACCGTCGGAGGAACTGCCCCAACTGGATCACGTTGGCTTCATCCAGGGGTGCGTCCACCTCATCCAGCACGCACAGCGGCGAAATCCGGTATTCAAAAATGGCAAAGAGCAGCGCCAGCGCGGTCAGTGCCTTCTCCCCACCGGACATGAGGGTAATGCTCTGAATCTTCTTCCCGGGAGGCTGGGCGAAGATTTCCACACCGGTTTCCAGCGGATCTTCCGGGTCGGTCAGGGTCAGGTTGGCCGACCCCCCACCGAACAGCCGGGTAAATATCTCGGTAAACGTCACGCTGATCGCGGAGAATGCCTTTTCAAACAGGTCCCTGGTAGTTTTATCAATTTCCCGGATATCCCGGGTCAGGTTGTTCATGGATTTGACCAGGTCCGCCCGCTGAACCGTCAAAAACTCATGGCGTTCTTCATGTTCCGCGCACTCCTCAATCGCCAGCAGGTTTACCGCACCGAATTGCTGCATCCGCCGGTCCAGCTTCTCCACTTTCTCTTTCAGCGCTGCCGGATCGTCCGCTTCCACGATTTCCGGACGGGGTTCGCCACCCATCAGTTCATCCAGTTGCTGGAACACGTGGCCCTGCTCGGTACGGGATTCCACCAGTTTCAACTGGATTTCCTGTTCCCCTTCCCGGATCTGGTTTTCCTGTTTCCGGAAACTGTTGAGCTTGTTTTCCAGCACCATCAATTCCCGTCGCTGGCCTTCCAGGGCCTGTTTCTTCTCGGTCAGCACGGTATCAATGGAACGGTATTCGTCCACGACCTGGTCGGCTTTTTCCCGGGTCCGTTCGATATGGGTGGACAGGACGGTCTTGTTTTCCCCGTCCACTTCCCGGTTCCGGCGGGTCTGTTCCAGGTTGCCCTGGACTTCGGCCGCCCGGCGTTCCATGAATTGCAGTTCTTTTTCCAGGCTGGTAACGGTGGACAGGCGTTTTTCGTGGAGGATTTTCAGATCGCTGAATTCCTCCATCATGTATTCCAGTTCTTCCCGAACCTCTTCCACCAGCCGCTGCCGTTTCCGTTTTTCCTGGATCAGATCCTGGGTCTTTCCATCCAGTGTCCCCAGTTCCTTTTCAGCGGTCGCCAGCCGGGTTTCCAGCTCTTTCATCCGACCGGTCTTCGTATCGATTTCCTCGCCCACCCGCTTGATGTCCGCCTGCTTGGAGGTCATCATGTTCCGTTCGGAATCCATGGACGCCCGAATGGAAGAACTATCCAGTTTCAACTGGTCCGCCTGGTCGCGGATATCCTGGAGCCGTTCCCGGTGTTCTGCAACGGTGGCTTCCGCTACCCCGATCCATTCTTTCAACTGGTCCCGGTCTTCTGCCGCGGTTGCCAGCTTTTCTTCACTCTCCCGAATACCGGTCTTGATGGAGAAGAAGCCGTGGTCACCGGCACCGCCCACCGTCAATACGCCGGTATCCGCCAGGAAATAGTCGCCCGACGCTGTCACGAATGATCCACCGGCTGTGCGGCCTTCGGATACGCCCCCCACCAGTTGGATGTCGGACAAATACCGGGCCAGCTGCTCGGAAACGGGCCGTTTCCAATTGAGATGCGCAGCCAATCCCGATCTGGCCGGCTTTTTTGTATCGGATCCGGGCACCAGGAATGCCACGCCACCCATTTTTTCCGATTCCGCCAATGCCACCAGCTCGTGAAACGCGCTCTCGGACTCCGGCACGATCACCTGGTAGAAGGGGGCAAAACAGGCTTCCAGCGCAGCATCCACTTCCCCGTCGGTTTCAATAAAATCCCCCACAACCCCGGCAACCAGGCCGGGACGGGCTTCCATGATCTTCCGGACATTCTCCGAGAAACCTTCCCGGTTTTCCAGGAACCGCTCCATGGCGGCCATGTGGTTTTCCATGGAGGCAATATCAATTTCCTTCTGCTTCAACTGGTCAGCAAGACCGGTAAGGGTTTCCTTCTTGGCTTTCAACTGGTCTTCCGCTTCCAGCCGCGCAGTCTCATTGGCTGTCAGTTTATTCTCCAGCTCGGAAAGGGCATCCTGCCGGCTCTTGATCTGCCGCTCCAGGTCTTTCAGATCGCCCGTCATTCCCTCCTGGATACCTTTCTTTGCGGCCACGTCTTCAGTGATTTCGCGAATATTCTTCTTGAGAAAGGAAAGCTCCGAGCTCAACGTGTTGGCCTTGCCTTCCACGTCCTTCAGACCCAGGTCCGCTGCTTCGTACGCCTTTTCCCGCTCCGCCAGTTTTTCCTTGAACGAAGTCAACCGGGTTTCCATATCCTCCCGTTTGACTTCCAGATTGCCGATATCTTCTTTCACCAGGTCCAGGTTCCGTTGCTCCGACTCCCAGTTCTTCTTGATCTCCGCCAGTTCGTCTTCCATCTGCTGGAACCGCTCTTCATAAGTGCCCAGCCGGTCCACCAGCTCCTTGAGCTTGGATTCAGAATGACCGATTTCCGATTCCAGTCGCTCGGATTTCAATTTCCGGTCAAAATAGTCCCGGTTCAGCGAAGACACCTCGTTTTCCATGTTGAGGATCAGGCGTTTCTGCTCTTCCATGCCGGATTCCAGTTCGGCGCGCTCAGCGGCTACCTTTGCAAACTGGTCCTGCAACTGGCCCCGTTCCTTCTCCCGGCCCCGGATCTTTTCTTCCCATTCCCAGGCCAGGTGAGCCAGCCAGCCCCCTTTCTGGTCCCGGAGATCTTCCTGAAGCGTCTTGAACTGCCGGGCCCGTGCCGCCTGCTGCCGCAGGGAGTTCAGGTTCCGCTTGACCTCGGCAATGATGTCCTCCACCCGTTCCAGGTTCTCCCGGGTCAGGCGCATCTTGGATTCCGCCTCTTTCTTCTTCATCTTGTATTTGAGGATGCCGGCCGCGTCTTCAATCATGAATCGCCGATCTTCCGGACGGGCATTGATCAACGTGCTGACACGTCCCTGCTCGATGATGGCATAGGATTTTGACCCCAGTCCCAGCTCAAACAACCGTTCCTGGATATCTTTCCGCCGGACCCGTTTTCCGTTGAGCCGATATTGACCGTCCCCTTCCCGGAAATATTTCCGTTCAATGGTCAGGAAACGCTCCTCCCCTTCCCCGGGGTTCAGGTTCTCGATTTTCAGCTCCACTTCGGCCATACCCATGGGCGCCAGTTTGTCACTGCCGTTGAACACCACGTCTTCCATGACACCGCCACGCAGGTTCTTGACGCTCTGCTCCCCCATGACCCACAAAATGGCATCGGCAATGTTGCTCTTCCCGCAGCCGTTGGGACCCACAATCCCGGTCAGACCCGGTGAAAACTCGATAACCGTTTCCCTGGGAAAAGATTTGAAGCCGAAAAGCCGCAGCTTGCGAATTACATACATTGTTCCTGCAGGTTCTCCCATTCCGTCATCAGCGCATCCAGCTCCGCTTCCACTGTCTGCAGCCGTTCCCGTACCCGCTGGATGGCGTCACCGTCACTATATACATCGGGCTGCACCATTTGCCGGTTCAGATCTTCTTTTTCTTCTTCCAGGTCTCCGATCCGGCTTTCTACTTCTTCCAGGCGCCAGCGGGCGCGTTTCAATTCATTCTTGGATATCCTACCACTGACAGCTGATTTTTCAGAGTCCTGTTGTGGCGTTTCAGAAACAGATGAGATATTTTTCCGCTTATCCGACAGTTCATCCTGCTCCGCTTCCCACACCAGGTATTCGCTGACCGTGCCCAGGTGCCATCGCGGCTCGCCGTCCCGAATCCCCAGCACTTCGTCCACCACGTGGTCCAGGAAGAAGCGGTCATGGGATACCACCAGCAGGCTGCCGTTGAACATACGTAATGCCTCGGTCAATGATTCCTTCAATTGCAGATCCAGGTGGTTGGTGGGCTCGTCCATGATCAACAGATCGATTTCGGTCCGCATGAGGACCGCCAGTTTGAGACGACTGCGTTCACCCCCGGACAGCACCGAAACCGGCTTGTCCAGGTCATGGGCAAAGAAATAGAACCGGGCCAGGTAGCCCGCCAACTCTTCATAGCGGAGCAGATCGTCCACGGCCAGTATCTGCTCCCGTACGGTTCCACCGGGGATGGGCAACGCAGCGTCCTGGTCAAAATAGCCAACCTGGAGTCCTTCCGCGGGTTTGACCCGCCCCGAAAGTGCCGGTTGAATCCCTGCCAGCGCACGAAGCACTGTACTCTTGCCGGACCCGTTGCGCCCCACCACGCCCAACCGGTCTCCCCGTCGGATCAGTCGGCTGATCCCGCTGACGACCGGTTCGTCATAACCCACCACCAGAGCATCCAGCGAGAGCAGTTCCTTGTTCCGTCGACCGGTATCCTTGAATGTCAGGCCGAATGACCGGTTCTGGAACAGGTCCCTGTCCAGCCAATCGGTTTTCTCCAACCGTGTTCGACGGCCCTGGGCCTGTTTTGTCTTCTGACCCTCAATGTTCCGCCGGATAAATTCCATTTCCTTTTCTTTGAACTGCTGCTGTTTTTCATACAGTTTCCGGTTTCGCTCAGTTGCAGCTTTCAACTCCCCCATTGCGGCGGTGAAATTGCCCGGGAACAACATCCATTTCCCCGCGTGACAAAACAGGATCCGGTTCACGGACTGGTCCAACAGGTACCGGTCATGGGAAACCATGACAAGCGCAGCATCCAGACCGGCCAGGTATTGTTCCAGCCACTTGACCGCATAAATATCCAGATGGTTGGTAGGCTCATCCAGGAGCAGCACATCGGGCACGGATGCAAACACCCGTCCCAACTGAACACGGCGCAACTCGCCACCGCTGATTTCGCCCATGGGTCGGTCCACCAGGTGTTCAATGCCAAGCCCGCCGAGAATTTCCGTAATCCGGGCCGCATACCGGTAACCACCCAGCATGTCAAATTCATGGAGCAGCCGGTCCAGTTCGGCCGGATCATCCGCCCCATGTGTTTCAATTTCCTTCAAACGGGCTTCCATCGCGATGATCCGCTCATCACCGTGGCGCACGTATTCACCTGCCAGTTGATCGGCGGGGGGTGATGCCAACTGCTCCACGTAACCCAACCGCAGTTCCCGCTTCCGTGTGACGGTGCCCGAATCCACGGCCAGCTCTCCCGCAAGAATGTTCAGAAACGTGGTTTTCCCGGTACCGTTTTCGCCGACAACGCCCACACGGTCCCCCCGGTCCAACTGGAAGGTGACATCGTGCAGCACATCTCTTCCGGCAAACTGCCGGGACACATGGCTTACCTGTAGCAGCATGAATGTTTCCCGATATCGTTTGTATTCAACATCAGCGCGTATTGTAGCGTATTTGACTGGTTACCGCCACGTCCAGATCGGCTGCCGTTTCACGGTTCCAGATCACCGGCAAACCGGTAGCCGGTCCCGGTAGCCAGCTTGGCCGCATACATGGCCCGATCCGACTGCCGCAACAGCGCCAGCAGGTCCGTCCCATCTTCCGGATAGCAGGCAATCCCCACGCTGGCAGCCACCCGCATCTCTCCGCCGGCAAGCTGGAACGGTGTGCGGATTGCCGACAGGATCCGTTCCACGATCCCGGCAACCGCCGCTTTGCCCGACAGGCCGTCCAGCACAATCACGAATTCGTCTCCCCCGTGACGGGCCACCATGTCGCCCCGCTTGAGGCATCCGGACAACCGCTCGCCCACCAAAGTAAGCAGGCGATCTCCCGCGAAATGCCCCATGCGGTCATTAACTTTCTTGAACCCGTCGAGGTCGATGAACAGGATAGCCAGCCGGTCTGATTTCCCGGTAGAACCATCAATCAAGCGGTTCACGTGTTCCGCGAACGCCAACCGGTTCGGCAAGCGGGTCAGGGCATCATGACGGGCCAGAAACTTGAGAAACTCCTGGGATTTCTTCATCTCGGAAATATCATTGAACACGGCCACAAAGCCGGTCCCCTTCCGGCCCGGCTCGTCCAGGCGGCGGATAGACAGCCACTTGGGATATTCCCGTCCGTCCTTTCTCAGGTCCCAGACTTCCCCTTCCCATTTTCCGGGGCCGAGGATACGGGACCACATCTCCCGGTAGAATTCCGGACCATGCCTGTCCGACTTCATCATGGAGGGCTTCTGTCCCACCACTTCCGCAGCTTCATATCCTGTCACCTGGCAGAATGCCGGGTTGACCGACAGGATCGTCCCGTCCATCGCGGTCACCATGATGGCGGCACCGCTGCCATTAAAAATGTCACGATAGGTATTCACATCCAGGCGGGAATCCAGGTTCTTTTGTTTATTCCGGTTCATAACAAGCTCCACTGACGCACAATTGGTTTCGATTCGGTATCGTTTGGAAATAAGAACGGAGATGACCGCCGATTGTTTCCGATTTCAAATGCCGGCCAGCAATTGCTGCGGATCAAAGGCCTGAACAAATCCCTTGAATTCCGGTCCCGGCAACGGCGGGGCAACCAGGAAGCCCTGGATCTCGTCACACCCGGATTCCACCAGGAATTCCAGCTGATCCATGGTTTCCACACCCTCAGCTACGGTTCGCAACCCCAGATCATGGCTCAACTGGAACAAGGTGCGAATCACGGCCCGGGAACCTTCACCGGTCATCACATCCTTTACAAATGATCGCTCAATCTTCAAGGTATCCAGCGGCAACAGGCGCAGATAGTTCAGGGAGGAATAGCCGGTACCGAAATCATCCATGGCAATCCGGATACCCATGGCACGCAGTTCAGACAGGATCCGGACTGCATAGTCCAGGTCATCCAGCACGGTGGATTCCGTCAATTCCACTTCCAGCTTGCTCGGATCCACACCGGTTTTCCGCAGCATGTCCCGGATCTGTCCCACCAGGTCTCCCCGGTATAACTGGCGGCCGGAAACGTTGAACGACAGCACCCGGAGTGGAAAATCCTCATCCAGCCAGCTCTTCATCTGCTGAGCGACGGTTTCCATCACCCAGCCGCCGATAGGCAGGATCAGATCACAGTCTTCTGCAAGCGGGATAAACAGGTCAGGCATGATCCGTCCACTTTTGGGATGCTTCCATCGGATCAGGCACTCCGCACCTTCAACCTGGCGGGTATCACAAACAACACGCGGCTGGTAGTACAGTTCAAATTCACTCTGCTGGACCGCCCGGCGGAGATCATTTTTCAGCTGCAGTTCATCCGCAACCGGTGCCACCATGTTGCTGGAGAACACCCGCCACCGTTCACCACCCAGGGCCTTGGCCGACCGCATGGCTTCCTCCGCGTGACGCAACAGGGTTTCCCCCCGTTTTCCGTGGTCCGGATACCGGGCCAGTCCCATTGCTGCGGAAACATACAACGCGCCACGATCCGTCAGGAACGGCCGCTCGAACAGATCCAGCACCTGCTTTGCCACGTCAACCATGTCTTCATCAGAGGTGATCCCGGAAACCAGGAACCCGTATTCGTCTCCCCCAAGCCGGCCCAGGGAGATCCGGTCATCATCCATTTCACCCAGGCGTTCCGCTACTTTCCGCAGCAGTTGGTCCCCAAAACGATATCCATGGGTACGGTTGATCAGGTTGAATTCATCCAGGTCCAGGATGCCCACGCCGGGATTCCCGGAACCGTTCCCGCATTCCCGGATTGCTGTCCCCAGCATGCGGCTGAAATGGTTTCGGTGGGGCAGGCCGGTCAACACATCCTGGCGCGCCAGGTATTGCATGAATTCTTCCTGTTGCTTGTTCCGGGTGATGTCACGGAAGATAGAAATCAACCGGACCGGGTTCCCTTCCGGGTCCCGAACCGCCATCAGGATCATCCACTGGGGAAATGTCATGCCGCCCTTTCGCTTGCCCCAGAATTCCCCTTCCCAGTAGCCTTCGGTCATCAACCGGTTCCACGTCTGCTGGTAGAACTCACGTGGATGTTTGTCCGACCGGAAAATCCGGGGATTCTTGCCGATCAGTTCAGCCGGGGAAAAACCGGTAATGGCACTGACAGCTTCATTGCAATACAGGATGGTGGGGGTAATATCGGTAATGACAATACCGCTGGGACTGCGCTGGAACACCGTTTCCGCAACCCGGAGCCGCTCCGCGGCCCGCTCCAGGAACGAGTGATCCTCAACCATGATGTGGACCTGTTCCCCATCCTGCAACGGCAGGAAAACCAGCGACCACCGTCCGAATTCACCGGCATGGTCCAGTTCCAGGACACGTTGCTCATCCAGCGCGTCCCCAATCAGTGAACGCCATCGTTCCCGAATCCGGGTTTTTCCATCCCCGGTGGATGCCACCAGGAAATCGGCAACTTCAACAGGACAAGTTCGATCTGCACCCGGTCGGTCAATGGACAGTACACCCAGCACCCGGCCGTCCCGGTCCACCTGCAGAACGGATCGACGATCCACATTGACTGGAATGTCAAACAGGTTCAGTTTCATTGCCGCTTGCGCTTCACGCTTCATCCGTCCCCCGGTACATGCACGTCCACTGTGACCGGATCAACATGATCCCGGCCCATCCAGCGTAATATCAGGAAAGATTCCTGAATTCAGTATAGGAGAAGACGCCGCGCACATCAAGCCGGATTCCGGCTGTAGAAGAAGGTAATTGACACGCTCAGGACCCGGGATGGAGTTCGTTCAACCGCGACTGATACGTTTCCAGATCACTGTCAGAAAACAGCACCATCCGTACTTCGGCTGGTTTTCCATGAAAAATCAGGTAGTTGATAATGGTCGCCAATGCCACGCCGGCGGCCTCTTCCGCCGGATAGCCGAAAATACCGGTACTGATGGACGGGAATGCAATGGTATTCAAGGTATTGGCATCAGCAAGCAGCAATGACTCCCGGTAGCAGGAGGACAGCAGCACCGCATCCTGGACTGAGCCATTGTACACCGGTCCCACCGTCTGTATCACGTACCGTGCAGGGAGCGCATAGCCCCGTGTCAACTTTGCCTGGCCGGTCCGGCAACCACCCAGCGTTGCACATTCCCGGGCCAGTTCCGGACCCGCCGCCCGATGAATCGCACCGCACACACCACCACCCGGAACCAGCTCCCGATTTGCAGCGTTGACGATTGCGTCAACCGCTTCTGCCGTAATATCACCCCGTTTCAGCACCAGCTGGCAGTTGTTGATTTGAATCGATACCATATCCGCCTCCAGACTTCCAGGATCAGGCATCCTTCCGGGCCAACCCCTTCCGGTTTGCCTTGTCCCGGTACATACCGGAATCCGCCCGATCCAGGGCCTCATCCACCGGTGTTTGTTCATCAAACCGTGCCATTCCCACCGAGATCTGAATGGGGATTCCCCGGTTATCCGGATTGGCCAGCCGTGACCGGAGCCTGGCCACCCGGTTCCGGGAAGCAATCTCGTCCAGACCGGGCACAATAACGAGGAACTCATCCCCCCCGATTCGGAACAGACCGTCCTGGGGCCTGAACTCCGCCCGCAATCCATCGGCGATCCGCTGGAGACATTCGTCCCCGGCCGCATGGCCCCATCCGTCGTTGATCATCTTGAACTGGTCCACATCGATGAAGATCATCATTCCGGCCGGTTGTTTCATAGCGGTAAGAAATCCACGCATCCGGCGCCGGTTGTACAACCCGGTCAGAGAATCGGAATCCACCAGTGACCGCAGGGTCTTTTGCACATTTTCCAGCTGCCGGTTGGTTTCCACCGTTTCTTCAATAATGGCCCATCCGGTAGCCATCACACATCCCAGTCCCACCATAAATTCGGAAACCGCGTCAATAAAGGAGACATGGCTCATATACGCTGGAATGTCACCGCCCCAGAAATGGGGAAGCAGCACGACACCATGATGCAGGAACAGTATGCCGTGAATCAGGAACACCACGGCAACCAGCTGGGCACCGGACTTGGAACAGGTAAACACCGTGTGAAGTCCCCCGGAAACCAGCATCAGCCCGAATACCAGGTAAACAGCATTCTGGATACTGACCGGCGAATCAAAAACGGCAAACAGCAGGGACGC
>CAZDKZ010000069.1:0-2585 GCA_964506215.1 uncultured Holophagae bacterium | reverse complement strand
TCTGGTTGAAAACCAGGCAGCGCCGAACACCACCACAAGCACAGCCACAACGCCGGCCTGAACGGCTATCGACCATTTTGTCAATGCGGCTTCCAATACCGCCACCTGGATCAGGTCCATTGCGTCCCCTCATAACCCGTCAATGTCAGCCAGCCGGGACCGACACGAATCCCGACAAACGTTCCGATATGTATACCTGGTCAGGAAATCTAATATGATCTTAGCACACAGGGAGGGATTCATTCATCATGTATTCCATTCAAATCCTTTTCTTTTCTTCAAGTTCAAATTTATAAACCTGGCCGCGGAAAGAAACCGGAGACAGCACGCTGCAAACAAAATGCGTTACAATGGCTTCACCGAGAACCGGATGGAGGCGATCATGGAAAACTATCCGCTCCTGATTGGTGGCGAAGCACGCTTTCGGGAACCGGAAACACCTGTCACGGACAAATTTGATGGCACCATCCTGGGAACGGTCTCAACGGCCGATCATCAGGACGTGGATGACGCTGTCAACCGCGCCGGCCAGGCAATGTCAACCATGGCTTGCCTGCCGGCACATGAGCGATGTCGAATTATTCTCAAGGCCCGGGAAATTCTGGAAGAACGGAAATCCCGGATTTCGGAAATGATCGCCCGGGAGGCCGGAAAGCCCATCCGGTATGCGTCCGGAGAAGTGGACCGCTGCCTGGAAAACCTGGCATTTGCCGCAGGAGAGGCCCTTCGTATCCACGGCGAAACCGTACCCGTAGATGCCAGTACGGCAGGGGACGGCCGCTCCGGGTATTTCGAACGATTTCCCATCGGCGCGGTGGCCGCCATTTCCCCGTTCAACTTCCCGTTGAACCTGGCCGCCCATAAGATTGCACCGGCCGTGGCCGCCGGTTGCCCCGTCATTCTGAAACCCGCCGGGGTCACCCCGATATCCGGCTATGAACTGGTGCGTGCTTTCCTGGAAGCGGGCATACCGGAAGGGGGAATCAGCCTGATCACCGGACCGGGGGGCACCGTGGGAGAAGCACTGGTCAAGCATCCGGGAATCAGCAAGGTAAGCTTTACCGGCAGTCGCCTGGTGGGAGAACACATTACCCGCGTGGCCGGATTGAAAAAGATAACCATGGAACTGGGTTCCAACAGTGCCGTGGTGGTTGATGCAGATTGCAGCCGGTTGGATTATGCGCTGGACCGCTGTGTCCTGGGCGCGTTTTACAACCAGGGACAGGTCTGCATTTCGGTCCAACGGATTTTTGTTCATACGGATGTTTACCAGGATTTTGTTGACGGTTTCGTTGAACGGGCCCGGAAACTGGTCACGGGAAATCCCTTGGACCCGGCAACCGAAGTAGGGCCCATGATCAGCGAAGCCGAAGCCATCCGGGCGGAAAGCTGGATACAGGAAGCAGAAAAGCAAGGCGCGTCCATCCAGCTCGGCGGCAAACGGAACGGCGTCATGATGGAACCCACGGTGATCACCGATGCCGCCACGGATATGCGGGTAATGAGAGATGAACTGTTTGCCCCGGCTGTCGTTATCCACAGGGTGGATAGTTTTGAGCAGGGCCTCCAGTTGGCAGACGATTCGGCATATGGGCTCCAGGCCGGCGTATTTACCGACAATATCGACCGGGCACAGAACGCCATCCGGACACTGAATGTGGGCGGCGTGATCATTAATGATATTCCGGCCTTCCGGGTGGACCAGATGCCCTACGGGGGCAACAAGGGCAGCGGCCTGGGCCGGGAAGGCGCCCGCTTTGCGATTGAAGACATGACCACCCTGAAAATGGTGGTATTCAACCGGAACCGATAAACCCTGAATGCAGGAGGAAACATGTCCCAGCGAATGATTGATCAGTTTATGGAAATGGTGCAGATTGACAGCGAATCCGGAAATGAGGCCAACTTCATTGGCTGGCTGAAAACGGAACTGGACAGCATGGGCGGCGAAACCATGCTGGATGGTTATGGCAACCTGGTCGCAAAATTTCCGGCCAAAAACAGCAGCGCCACCCAACCCATTCTTCTCTCCTGCCATGCGGACACGGTAAAGCCCGGCATCGGTATTGAACCGGTGCTGGCGGACGGGGTCATCCGGTCAAAAGGAGACACCATCCTGGCCGCGGACGACAAGGCCGGTATCGCTGAAATGCTGGAAGCCATCCGTACAGCAGACCAGTATCCCCCGCTGGAAATCGCTATCAGCCGCCAGGAAGAAGTGGGATTGCTGGGTGTCAAGAACATGGACTATTCCCTGATCACGGCAAAGAAGGGATTCCTGCTGGACAATGACACCCTGGACACCATCGTCATCGGCGGACCCAGCTATTTCGCCATTGACGTGACCATCACCGGCCGTGCCGCCCATGCCGGCATGGAACCGGAAAAAGGAATCAACGCCATCCAGGCAGCGTCCAAAGCCATCGCGGCACTGGATCTGGGACGCTTGGATCATGAAACGACGGCCAATGTGGGCGTCATCAACGGTGGGATCATCCGTAACGGCGTGCCGGACGGCTGCAGTTTCCTTGCGGAATGCCGCTCGCTGACCCATGCCAAAGCGCAGGAGCTGGCCGACCGGATGG
>CAZDKZ010000068.1:0-13069 GCA_964506215.1 uncultured Holophagae bacterium | reverse complement strand
GCGCGAGGTAGTGGGCAAGTCCCTCCTCCGGAGCCATTTTTTTGTCTCCGATTTTCGCTGACCACTTCTATTCCGAACATCCATCCACATGCAACCCCTGGGCTGTCTGTCCCCTGTCTGCAAAGAATTCCTTAATCATCAGGAATTGCTTATCTTCTTATTCTGTAACCAATTAGCATGAGGCTGCATCACAGTTACGGTTAAATGAGATTGTTGAAGTATGAAAGGGGGAAGACATCGCATGGAACAGTTTGACGTAATCCTGGTAGGAGGCGGTCCGGCTTCCCGGATTCTGAACAAATACCTGCACCTGCAGCAGCCCGGCATTCGAACGGCCGTGATCCGGGACGAGGAACGGATTGTCAATCATTGTGGAACACCATATATCGTGGAAGGGGTTATCCCGTGGGAAAAGGGGTTGATACCGGAAGAACTGGTTACCCGTTTTGATACGCCGATCATCACGGATCCGATGGTGGGGGGAAATCCGGAGAAGAAATGGATTGAGACCGCCTCGGGCGCACGATACAAATATCACAGATTGGTCCTGGCAACCGGAACGGACCAGGTGTTGCCGGATATCCCCGGAACAGATCTTGAGAATGTCCTCAAGGTTCGTCGCACGCAGGATGTAATGGAGACCATGGACCGTCTCCTGGGGCTGGACCGTATTGTCGTGCTGGGCGCCGGCTATATCGGTCTGGAATTCGCGGTCAGTTTGAGAAACCTGGGAAAGGACGTGACCGTGGTTGAGCTGCAGCCCCGGGTGCTGGGCGGCCGTTTTGACACGGAGTTTACCGACGGAATTACGTCACATTTGAAAGCAAAGGGCATTGCTTTTCGGACAGGTGTCCCGGCAGTCGCTATTGAAGGTCAGGACGACCGGGTGTCTGGTATCCAACTGGCCGATGGATTCCGGGTCGAAGCCGATGCCGTGCTGTCTGCAGTGGGTGTCCGTCCCATGATTGACTATGCGGATGCCCTCGGGCTTTCTCACACCCCGCAGGGCCTGGTGGTGTCCGAATATTTCGAAACCAACCAGCCCGATATTTTCGCGATTGGTGACTGTATCGAAGTCAATTCCCGGATTACTGGCAGAACTTATCCGGGTAAACTCGGGAGTAACGCGGGGCAGATGGCCCGGATGCTGGCGTTGACCCTGTCCGGGAAAAAGACAAAGTTCAAGGGTGTGTTGAACCCGATGGTGAGCCGGTTTGGCGATCTCGCGTTCGGTGCCTGCGGTATTTCCGAACTGGATGCCCGGGAATCGGGCTGGGATGTCCTGGTGGGGCGGGCTCAATCCACATCCATTTATGCCAACATGCCGGGCAGTAACCCTGTTGCGGTCAAGGCATTGTTCCGGCGGTCGGATCTCCGGTTTGTGGGGATGGAAATGCTGGGCCAGTTCAATCCGGCCGGCTTCATTGAAAGTGCGGCGCAGTTGATGGAGGCAGAGATGGATCTGTACGGTGTGATGACGGCTCCTTATGCCAGTCATCCGGAACTGACACCCAAGACGTCTCACCCGTACCTGGTTACGGCTGCGGAGAATGCTTACAAGAAACTGATCGGTTGAAGCAGACTGATTCAAATGAAGAAAGGGAGCGATTTTCCGCTCCCTTTCTTGTTCAGGTTTGTCTCGTTTTTTCTATGTTTATAGAACGGCTTCCATCATGCGTGTATCGGTTTCTTCCACCTGTTTCATGGCGGTGCGGATGGCTTTGGGGAACATCAGGGACATGAGACCGACATTCATCTTGGCGATTACCACGGAGCCGTCTTCTTTTTCCATGACGGCCCAGGAACAGGGCATCATCCCGGTCATTTTGCTGTCCGCGGAAATGACCCCTTCCGCCAGTTTGGCGTTGCAGACAAAATACACCATGATATTCTGAATTCCTTTCGGTGATAGCCCCTTGTCCTGAAAGGTCTGGAAAAAGTGCCACTTGGGAATGGGAAATCCCCAGCCTTCCGACTTGAAGCCGGCCACGGTATCTTCAACCGCTTTGCACGTGTCTTCAAAGTTTCTTGAGCTGGAATAGGTGACCATCATCATGTTGCGCATCATGATAATCACGGCAATGCCGGTCAACAGGATTCCTGCGAGAACGCCAATCAGAACAGCTGTCAATGTCATGCTTCCTCCACAATCACAATTTCTCTGTGCCGCAGTAGGATGCAGATGAAACCGAAACGTTTCAGCAGACCTGGATTTTTCGCTATTTTGCTTCCGCCCAGTTGGCAGCAACCGCGGTGTTGACCACCAGGGGTACATCCATATCCAGAACAGTGGTCATGTGATGATTCACCAGTTCCGTCAACTGCGCCACGTGATGCTCCGCCACTTCAAATACCAGTTCATCATGCACCTGCATGATCATTTTTGCGTCAAGACCTGATGACTGCAGCGCATCATGGGTGCGGATCATGGCCAGCTTGATGATATCGGCAGCCGTTCCCTGGATGGGTGTGTTGACCGCCATCCGTTCCGCGGCCTGTCGCAGGTTGCCGTTCTTGCTGTTGATGTCCGGAATGGGCCGTTTTCGACCGAACAAAGTCCGAACGCAGCCGGTCGCGCGGGTGTCTTCGATGGTTTTCTCAATGAAAGACTGGACCGCTGGCATCCGTTCAAAATAGTGGTCGATAAACTCACGGGCCTCGCCGACGGTAATGTCCAGTTCACGGGCCAGGGAAAACTCGCGCTTGCCGTACACTACACCGAAATTGATGGCCTTGGCCTTGGCCCGCAGGTCGTCTGTTACCTGTTCGGGATCCAAACCGAACAGTTCGGACGCAGTTCGCCGGTGAATGTCCTCACCGTCCACGAAGGCCTGTTTCAGCGTCTCATCCCCGGACAGGTGGGCCAGTACCCGAAGCTCCACCTGGCTGTAATCGGCAGCCAGCAGCAGGTGTCCTGCCGGTGCGACAAACGCTTCCCGGATCCGCTGACCCTCGGCTGAGCGAATGGGAATGTTCTGCAGGTTGGGATTGGAGGAAGACAATCGTCCGGTTGCGGCTACCGCCTGATTGTAAGATGTGTGAATCCGCCCGGTGTCCGGATGAATCAACTCGGGGAGGGCATCCACGTAGGTGGACTTCAACTTGGCAAACATCCGGAAATCCACGATGTGGCGGGCAATGTCATGGTGCTGAGCCAGTTCTTCCAGGACATCATGGCTCGTGGAATAGCTTTTTGTTTTCTTGGTCTTCCGAATGACCGGGAGCTTGAGTACTTCGAACAGCACGGTCCCCAGCTGTTTGGGGGAGTTGATGTTGAACTCGGTGCCCGCAATCCGGTAGATCCGGTCTTCCAGTCCGTCCAGTTTCTCCGAGAATTCCCGGGACAGTTGCGCCAGGAAATCCCGGTCCACTGAAACACCGGTTCGCTCCACATCTGCCAGGATGGGAATCAGGGGCGCTTCCACGTCACGATATACGTCCAATACGCCTTCCCGTTCCATTTCCGGTTCAAACCGTTCGGCCAGTTGCAGGGCAATGTCCGCGTCTTCGCAGGCGTAGGTGTAGGCGTTTTCTGCTTTCAACGATGTGAAGGGCAACCCGCCGGTAACCGTTTCATAGGAAATGGTCTGGTGACCCAGCAGTGACGCGGCCAGCGCGTCCAGGCTGTGCTGCCGCTGCCCGGCATCCAGAAGATAGGATTGGATCATGGAGTCGTGAATATCACCGGCAATCTGGATGCCCCGTGCCTGCAGGATCGCGATGTCATACTTCAGGTTGTGCCCGGTTTTGCCAATGTCGGGATTTTCGAAAATTGGTTTCAGTTGCGCCAGCGTGTCTGCTTCCGGCAGCACGGGCTTATCTTCGGACAGGAAGGGCAGATAGACGGCTTCATCTGGTTTCCACGCAAATGAAATACCGGCAATTCTCGGTGATATGGTGTCCAGGTCCGCTGTTTCAAAGTCGAATGCAACAACCGGCTGCTGTGACAGCTGTTCGAGGACTGCCGCAAGTTCTGTTTCCGAATCGATCATCCGGTACCGTTTCTGGACAACTGGGGCTTCCGGTTCGCCCAGTTCTTTCAGCAGGGACGCAAAGTTCAGTTTCCGGAAAAGGGCGGCCAGCTGATTGGTATCCGGTTCTTCATAGGCGCAGGCGTCCAGATCCAGTTCCACTTCCATGTCCGGGTCCAGTTGTACCAGTTGCAGGGACAGATCCACGTTTTCCCGGCTTTCGGCCAGGTTTTCCCGTTTCTTTCCTTTGATCTCATCCAGGTTGGCATAAATGCCGTCAATATCTCCATAGGCTTCAATCAACTGAATAGCCGTCTTGGGACCGATCCCCTTTGCCCCGGGGATGTTGTCTGAACTGTCACCCATCAGCGCCAGCACCTGGGCCACCTTGTCCGGGTAGACACCGAACACGTCACGAACCCCTTCTGCGTCCAGTACACGGTCTTCTTTGGCCGGGTCCAGGATACGGACACGATCGTTCACCAGCTGGAACAGGTCCTTGTCCGAGGTGATGATATAGACATCGTACCCGGCCTCGGCTCCGCGCCTGGCACAGGATGCGATCAGGTCGTCTGCTTCCAGTCCCGGTTTTTCCAGCTTGGGAATATTGAAGGCGTCCACCATGTCATGAATCAGCGGGATCTGTTCCCGCAGGTCATCCGGCATCTTGGCGCGGTTGGCTTTGTATTCCGGGAACATCTCATGTCGGAATGTAGGCCCCTTGCTGTCAAAAACGGCCACGATGGCGTCCGGCTTGTGTTCGCCGGCCAGCCGCATCAGGATCCGGGTGAAACCGTACACGGCATTATTGGAAAGGTTCCGGATGGCATAGTAGGACCGGAAAATATGGGCATAGGCGTCAATGATAAAGAGCTTTTCAGGCATGCATACTCCCTGGTGAAGTGGAGTCGCCGGGCTTTCCCAAAGACTCCGCCTCGTGGTTGGTGAACGGTTCGGCAAAAATCATAGCACAGCACACGGCCTGTGTTACAATGCCGATGCACTGACTAAGGATGAGGGGCAGTAACAACATGAAGCAGAATCTAGTGGCTCTGGTCGGCACGGGAACCATCGCACAGGGGATCGCGCTGACGCTCGCCCGAAGCGCGCTGGATGTTATCGTGTACGATGACAATCAGGCCGCACTTGACAGTGCGTTGGAAGGTATCGCATTCTCCATTGACCGTGAAATTGACAAATGGGGGATGACGGAAGGTGAAAAGCGATCCGCATTGAGCCGGATTGAAACAACAACCGTGAAAGCGGATCTGGCCCAGGCTTCGGTATTTTTTGAAGCCAAGGGCGAGCGATTGGAAGAAAAACGCGACCTCCTGGGCAAATTGGACAATATCAGCGATGAAGATGCATTGCTGATCATGACCACGACGACCATCAGTGTTACGGAAGTTGCGAAAGTGCTGGAAAATCCGGGCCGCCTGATCGGTCTCCATTTCCTTCACCCGGTATACAAGGTGCCGGTTGTGGAGGTGGTGAAAGGACTCCATACCACGTTGGAAACCGTGAACCAGACCCGTGACCTGCTCAGTGAGCTGGACCGTGAATACATTGAAGTGTTCGAATATCCGGGTTATGTGACAACGCGGGTGATCCTGCCGCTGTTGAACGAGGCGATGCACGTATACATGGAAGGCCTGGCGACGGCAAACGACATTGATAAGGCCATCCGCCTGGGTTTTGACTTGAGCATGGGTCCGCTGGCACTGTCCGATTTCATCGGGCTGGACACGGTGCTCGGCTGGATGGAATCCCTTCACCGGGAACTGGGCGAACCCAAGTATCGCCCCTGTCCGCTGCTGCGGCGCATGGTCCGGGAGCAGAAGCTGGGCATGCAGGCCGGGCAGGGTTTCTTCAAGTATGACAAGGAAGGAAAGCGGGTGACAGCATGAAAATCCTGACGTTGAACTGCGGTTCTTCCAGTGTCAAGTACCAGTTGATTGACACGAAGAACAGTACCAAGCTGGCCAAGGGATCGGTTGAACGGATCGGTATGGCATCATCCATCCTTTCCATTCAGACGTCATCCGGCAAGGATAAGAAGCTGACAAGGGAAATTCTGGACCATACCATGGCCATCAATGCCATTATGGAATTGCTGGTGAATCCGGAACTCAAGGTTATCAAGAAGTATGAAGAAATTGATGCCGTGGGACACCGGGTGGTCCATGGCGGGGAAGAATTCAAGGGTTCCATGCTGATTGACAAGGCGGTGAAGGACAAGCTGAAAGAAAACATCAAGCTGGCACCGCTGCACAATCCGCCCAACCTGAAAGGGATCGAGGCCGCACAGCGCGCGCTGCCCGAACGGCCCCACGTGGGGGTGTTTGACACCGCGTTCCATTCCACCATGCCGGAGCATGCATACATCTATCCGATACCGTACCTGTTCTACAAGAAGTACCAGATCCGAAGGTATGGATTCCATGGTACGTCGCACCGGTACGTGACCTCACAGTTGACGGAATTCTACAAAGATGGTGCCAAGGGCAAGAAAGTGGTCACCGCGCATATCGGCAACGGTGCCAGCATGGCGGCCATCATGGACGGCAAGTCGGTGGACACCACCATGGGGTTTACGCCGTTGGAAGGCCTGGTCATGGGCAGCCGTTGCGGTGATATTGATCCGGCCATCATTCTGTACATCATGAATCTCCAGGAACTGTCCAAGAATGAAGCCGATTCCATGCTCAACAAGCACAGCGGTCTCATCGGGATTTCCGGTATCTCCAGTGATTGCCGGGATCTGGAAGAAGAGCAGGAGAAGGGCAACGACCGGGCCAGGCTGGCCATGGACATTTATTGTTACCGCATCCGGAAGTATGTGGGCGCCTACGCAGCCGCAATGGGTGGCCTGGACGCCATTATCTTCACTGCGGGTGTAGGGGAAAACAGTAACTATGTCCGGGAGCATGTCTGCAGCGACCTGGGTTTCCTGGGTGTTGAGCTGGACAAGGCGAAAAACAACAAGCGAGCGAAGAAGGCGCGAAAGATCAGTTCTGAAGACTCAAAGGTTGACGTATTTGTCATCCCCACCGACGAAGAACTGGTTATTGCATTGGATACCGAAAAAATCGTAAAGGAGACCAAAACCACATGAGACACCTGTTTGTCATCTGTACGGCGTTGTTCCTGCTGGCCAGTCCGCTTCGGGGGGAAAGCTTCTTCCTGGTGGACCAGGGATCCAGTGGGACGGCAAAGTCGGGAATGATCACGGCATCGGTCAATGACGGTTCTGCCCTTTTCTACAATCCGGCCCAGCTGGCGACTGTCCGCACGTTTGATCTGACAGCCACCGGTACCATCCTGTTCCCGAGTCTGGCCTATTCGACCCGGACCGGTAACAGTTATGACGGGGCCAAGAAAGTTCTCCCGGCAGGCAGCCTGTTCCTGACCGTGCCAATGGGAGAACGGATGACGTTGGGGCTTGGCGTGACAACACCGGCGCAGGGCGACAACAGCTGGAAAGCTGATTTCCCCGGCCGATACAATGCTTCCCGGTTCCAGATGATGGCAAACACAGTGTCCTTCGGCCTGGGTGTAAAACTGGGACAACGGATGCGGTTTGGTTTCAGCGCGGATTACAGCAACATGAGTATGACGTATGAAAATTATTTCGTGGCACCATACTACAACATCCTGGGTGGAACCGGAGAATATCTGGGGTTTTACGAAGCAACGGGGTTGGCCGATGCGTCTGCTACGGCCAGCGGCTTCAGCGCCGGCCTGTCTGCCGATATTGGTCGGCGGTGGACCCTGTCCGTCACATATCGGACCAAGCAGGAGTTTGATTATGAAGATGAATCCGTCCTGTTTACCCAGTCATCCGAGCTGCTGGTTCCCAACGCGGTGGCATCATTCGAATCCGAATTCGGCGCGTCCAACCTGCTGACAACCGGCATTGACAATCCGGCTTCTGCCACCATCGCACTGGCATTTAAACCGGATAACCGGTGGACGATTGAGGTCGACATTTCCCGGTACATGTTCTCAGAAGTCCGTCCGTACTATTTCGACTACAGTCTCAATACCGAAGCAATCGTGGACAGGGGCATGACCGAAACCTGGGAAGACATGGATGTGTACGGTTTCTCGCTGGACTACAAGGCCAGCAAGAAGATTACGCTGATGGGCGGCATGCGGTACGCGTCCAACGTCATCCCCATCACGGATGCCAATCCGGCTGATCCTTCCAGTAACAAATTCCACATTTCATTGGGAATTTCCCACCTGGACGAAGGAGACGGCTGGAGCTTTGCCATGATCTTCCGTACTTATGAAGATGAAACGGTGACCGGCCAGGAATTTCTGCCGAATCCGAACTTTCCCAATAACCTGGAACCCCTGGAAAATACCGGCCTGTTTGACCGGCACTCGATCGGGTTCTCCTTCAGTTACCATATCCGTTTCTGACGGACAGTATTTTGTCGCTTATCCGGGTCCCGGTTCATGCCGGGACCCGTTTTCTTTTGCGGCAACTTTCCGTTCCAATCGTTTCCGTCGATGATTCAGGTCCTGTCGCAGTCTGCGACCCAGGTTCTGCCGGTCAAGCAATCGCCGGGTCAGTCTCAATGCGCCCCGGATGTCTTTCCGATGGTGTTCCAGGTATTTGGCCAGTTCAATATCGGTTTCCACCGTGTCCGTCATCAGCCAGAGGCGTGCGGCTCCGTCCAGGTCTCCCGAACGCTTTCGCGCGTCTGCTTCCAGGCACATGGCTGCAGCGGACAACCGGTTGGGAAATGGCCCCCCTTCCAGCCGGCGAATCCAGTCAATACAGGTATCAAAATCTTTCATCATGTGAAATTTCCGTGCCAGTGCAAATCGGATATCGGGGTCTTTCCCGGAAGCGGCGCCGTTGTGGATACGCGACAGCAGTGCGGCCAGCGAAACCACGTCCTGCAGGTTGTGCCGCAGGATCTCGGTTGCCTGTCCATTGTCCCGTCCCAGCAGATAATCCCGGTAGACCCCCGGTACCAGCGAACCGGGAAGATCTCCACTGCGCCGGATCCCCAGGATTTGCTGTTCCACTTCCCCCAGGCGGAATCCCTGCAGCCGATGTCGCCAGATAAACCGGGTTGCATGGAGCAGATCCAATACCTGTACATCCGGTTCCGCCAGGCGGTTGAGAATGCACCGTGTGTTGAAGAGCGGCATGTCAAAGCTCTTTCCGTTATAGGTGACCACCACCGGTCGTTTTGAAAAATGGGCGGCCAGTTCGGTGAGCATCCGGGGTTCTTCAACCGGGGAGGAAAGAAAATACTGGTGGACCGTGAGTCCCTGATCATCCAGGTAACCCAGCCCCGCCTGAAAGATAAGATTGCCGGCGCCACCGGATAGTCCGGTGGTTTCGGTATCGAAAAAGCACACCCGTTCAATTGGCCGGTTGAGGCTGGTCAGGAGCGTGACGGCCGGTGTCGGGGTATCCCAGTTGAGCTGAAACGGCACCGTGTGTGATTGATGGAAGGGAAGTGTGTTGGTCCTCCGGGTGCTGCCGGTTTTCCCGGGTTTGAAGGCACTTGAGTTCCGGATATTGCGAAAATTTACCGCCATGTGCCAATGGTTCTGCCGACCTGGATCAGGTCTCCCGGTTGCACAGTCCAGTGGATGGCCCCGACAGGATCAATGAGAACAACGGTGGAGCCCATGCAGAACCAGCCCATTTCCGATCCACGGGTCACCACCGGTTCGTGGATGGGAATGTCCGTTAACCGTTGGCCGCGGTTGGTTTCATAGTTACCGGCCGTGAGCCCGATACGTCCCACGTTCAGTGCGCCGATCAGTGCGGCAAACAGGGTGTGCTCCCGGTGTTCCAGTTGGACCAGGATCCGGTCATTCTTCGCCAGTACACCATCGAAGTGGTTCAGCGAAAATTCATTAACGGGAAACAGCCTGCCGGGAACGAATCTTGCGCTGACAATCCGGGCGTCAACGGGATGATGAATCCGATGATAGTCCCGGGGGGACAGGTAGAGCTGTGCAAAACTGCCGTTGGCAAAATCCGCCGTGGTGATGGATGGGGGGACCAGGTCGGACATCCGGTACCGGCGTCCCTTGATCTGCAGGGCCTGGCCGTCTTCCGAAATTGTACCCACGGTCAATACCCGGCCATCAACCGGAGAAACGATAGCGTTTCCATCGGTTTCAATGGGTCGTGCTTCCGGTTTCAGTCGTCGGATGAAGAATGCGCTCAGGGATGGATAATGATCAATCGGGTGTTCCACCGGTTCCAGGTCGATGTCATACATGCGTACGAATTTCCGTATGATAAACCGGACCAGGAAGCGGGGTCTGCGAATGTCCGCGAACCAGCCGAATATTCGGGAAAAAACGGGCGGGGACAGGATTCTCAGGAAGAACGTACGGATGGGGGCACGCCCCACCGTGTCGGACTTAGTCACGGTTCAGCTCCGCGAACAGTGTGTCCGCCATGTAGGAGCTGCGCACCAGTGGTCCGGCGAACACATGGGCAAAGCCAATTGAACGCGCCTGCTGTTCCAGTGACTGGAATTCTTCCGGGGTCCAGTATTTTTCAACCGGTACATTGTGCATGGTCGGGCGCAGGTATTGACCGATGGTCAGGATGGAAACCCCTGTCGCATGGAGGTCCTGCATCAGCCCGGTTACTTCTGCTTCGGATTCCCCCAGGCCGACCATGAAACCCGATTTAACCGGCAGACCGTCCCGTTCGGCGGCATGGCGCAGGACGTCCAGGGATTGCGCATAATTCGCCTGGGGCCGGGCTGCCGGGTAGCGGGATGGTACCATTTCCACGTTGTGGTTGAATACATCAATGGGACTGTCCAGAATTGTGTCCAGTGCTGCTGAATTCCCGTTGAAGTCACTGACCAGTACTTCAATCCGGACCTTCTCCAACTGGTGGATTCGCCGTACGGTTTCTGCAACCAGGGCGGCGCCGCCATCGGGCAGGTCGTCCCGGGTGACCATGGTCAGCACAGCGTAGCGAATACCCATCTCCCGGACAGCGTCCACGATCCGGGTCGGTTCCATGGGGTCGGGTGGGGCCGGTTTTCCCGATGTTACCGAGCAGAATCCGCAATTTCTTGTGCATACATTGCCGAGCAGTAGAAATGTTGCCGTTCCTTTTCGGAAGCATTCTCCCCGGTTGGGGCACATGGCGGATTCACACACGGTGTGCAGCTCTTTCTGGCGCAGCGTCTGTTTGACTTTGTGCAGTTCTTTCAGGTTGAGTTTTTCTTTTTTCAGCCACTGGGGCAACCGGTTTACATTGCGACGATCCATGGTTTGATCTTGTCTTCCTTCCGTATCTTTTCTGCAACTGCCGCGGCCTGTTTGCGGGTGTTGAACACGCCGATCCGGACCTTGTAGAGTTTCTTTCCCTGTTGCATAACGTCCAGCAGGTACACGTTATATCCCTTTTTCTCAAACTGCTCTTTCATCTTCCGGGCCGCGTCACCGTCCGGTGTTGCGGTCAATTGAATGTAATATACCGTGTTGCCTGTGGCCTGCACGGTGACGGGTTTGGGCTCTTCCGGTTTTGCGGTTGTTTCCGACCGGGCCGGTGTTTTGGGTTCCGGTTTTACGGATTCGGTTTTTGCAGGTTCCGGTTCACGGGTTTCCATGTCGGCCATGGGGTCGGGAATGGTCATTTCCGAATCGGCGGATTCCACGGATTCCGCCTCCATGGCAAGCGCAGTTTCCGATTCAGTAATCATGGGGACCGGGCCGTCCATTCCCCTGTCATCCCGGGGCGCGTTGGCACAGACCCAGATCCCCAGCAGAAACGTGAACACGGAAAACAGCAAGGCGCCAATCAGAAACCACGTGAAAACAGGAATTTCGATTCGTTCTTTCATGTTGTGAGCCGCTCCTGAAGTTCTGCCTGGGCGGGTTTGCCCAGGTTTCGACCGGTCCGGACCACCAATGCCTTCAGGAAGGTGTCCAGAAGTTTCTCTGTTTCCTGGTATCGGTGTTCGCCCGGTATATTGTAAACGTTTCGATAGATGGTTTCAAAGTCCAGAAATCCATAGTTCCGGATATCCAGACCATGAATCCGATCTTCTCCGCCTTCTTTGAGCATTGTGGTGGCATCATTCTGGACAACGTCCAGCACATCTTCACCATGATGAACAAGATACTGATAGATTTTTTCGAACCGGGTATTAAATTCCGAAACCAGTCCTTCCAGTTTAAATTCCAGTTCCTGTTCTGATTCCGCTTCGGTCTGCTGTTCGCGGATCTCCAGGAAACCACCACATGCCAGACCAGCCAGTACCTTCAACGTGGCAAATTCGGGCAGTTCACTGAAACTGCAAATTGATCCCGCTGTATTTCGTCCATTGATCCACTCCAGGATGGACTGCTCTTCCACCCCCATCTCCAGGATGCGGAATACGGAGTCCTCACTGTGGACAAAGTCCGGGGTGGCCTGTGCGGATGGGATGATCTGTTCCACCAGTGAATAATGATCCCAACGCTGGATCCCCTCGTAGATCAGGCGGCGATGGTCCATGTGCAATTCCATGGGCAGCCCGTCCGGGTCTTCCGGCCGCAGAAAGGCATACAGGCCCCGTTTTGCCTGGAACAGACCGGTCCCTAAGTCCAGGATATATTGAGTGATGGAGTGAAGGAGTTCCTCGTAGGATACAAATCCATGCTGGACAAGGAGATAACCCAGTTTCCCTTCGCCCTTCATGATCCGGTCGGATGTTTCCCGGTATTGTTCCCAGCTGATGGTCCCTTTGTACAGGAGATATTCACCGAACCGCTCGTCCGGATCAGAAGAGGAGATAAATGCGATTTTACCTTCCTGGAAATACAGGCGAATACTCCGGTTACCGGTCTTGAACAACATGACGCAACTCAATTGCCGTTCCCCTGCTGTTCGAATCAGTTTCGGCAATTTGTGATGGGTGAATTCACCTTTGGTTTCCATCAGGCTCTCCAGCTCTTGAAAAAGGGGGGCAACGGCGCCCCCCTGTGGATGAATTGCTTACATTCGGGTCAGGATTTTTTCTCCGCCCGCTTATCAATGAAGAAATCCAACAGATCCAGCGGCAGCGGGAACACAATGGTGGAGTTCTTTTCTGTTGCGATTTCCGTCA
>CAZDKZ010000067.1:0-13215 GCA_964506215.1 uncultured Holophagae bacterium | reverse complement strand
GATTTTCTGAGCTACCAGAAACCGGGCGGATCCTACCTGATGTTTCCCCGGGTGAACATTGACGAGGGAAAAAACTCCGCTGCATTCTGTCAACGGCTTCTTCGGGAGGCCCGTGTTTCCACGACGCCCGGGGTTGCCTTCGGTCCGACCGGCGAAGGACATATCCGTCTGTCGTTCTGCGTGCCGGAGCGTATGATTCACAAGGCGTTTGATCGGATGGAGGCATTCTTCCGCGCTTCCTGTTGAGACGGAATGATTCCCATTCAGGAAGTCTTCGACTGGACATAAGAAGAAGGCCCTGCATTGAGCAGGGCCTGATTGTTGCTTGTAAAGCGTATTACTTTTTCAGACCCACCATATCGTTGAATTCATTGATGCGGTCATCGATGGCCGGGACCATGTCATGGATCCGTTTCCAGTATGTCCGGTAGTCATGCCACTGGTCGTTCAGTTCGTCCAGTCCCTTTTCCTGCTGTTCAATCCAGGTGTAATATTTCAGGTTGTGGATCCGTCGCTTGCCATCCTGGTCCAGTTCGTCCACGTAATCGGGCGTCTGACCCATCATCAGGTCATAATCCATGGCGGCGTCAATGTCGCTGTAGGCACCACGCTGATCGTGGAGTTCTTTCATCCGGGAGTCATATAGTTCCAGGGAGTCGGTCAGTACGGTCAGTACAATGTCATCCCCGTTCAATTCGTAGTGGTGGGCAAATTTGATGGCGGACAGCAGGTTGGCGATACCGGAAATACCCAGCAGTTCCAGCTGATCCACCAGTGTCGGGTCCACTCCCCGCTGTTTCAGGAGCTGGCGACCCGCCTGTTCGTTGAACAGGCGCATCAGGCGCATGGGATGTTCGTCGTCGATGCCCATGACCATGTCGGTGTTACGACAGTTGTGGATCCAGGGGATATGTTTGTCCCCGATTCCTTCAATCCGGTGACCGCCGAACCCGTTCACCAGCAGGGTGGGGCATTGGAGGGCTTCACTGACCGCCAGCCTGGAGCCCGGGAATCGTTCTTTCAGAAAATCCCCGCATCCCATGGTGCCGGAAGAACCCGACGTCAGCACAACGCCGGCATACTGCTGGCCCGGTTTCATTTCTTTTTCCAGGATTTCAAGCATGGCATGGCCGGTGACATCATAGTGCCACAGGTGGTTGCCGAACTCGTCAAACTGGTTGAAAATGACCACGTCATCACGTGTGCGCCGCAATTCCCAGCACTTGTCGAAGATTTCCTTGACGTTGCTTTCGCAGCCGGGGGTGGCAATCACTTCACCGGCCACCCGGGCCAGCCATTCAAACCGTTCCCGGGACATTTCTTCGGGCAGGATGGCCACCGACTCGCATCCCATCAGGGCGGATACGTAAGCGCCGCCGCGGCAATAGTTCCCGGTGGAAGGCCAGACGGCTTTCTGCGCGGCCGGGTTGAACTGACCGGTGGTGAGGCGCGGAGCCAGGCAACCATAGGTGGCGCCCACCTTGTGGGCACCTGTGGGGAACCATTTGCCCACCAGTGCGATGATCCGTGCCTTTGTACCGGTGAGTTCGGTGGGAAATTCCAGGTAGTTGACGCCGCCATAACCACCCCCGGTGGCAACGGGTTCATTCTTCCAGGTGATCCGGAACAGGTTCCGGGGATGGACATCCCACAGGCCGATGGACTTCAGTTCGTCAACGGCCCAACCGGGAACATGCTCCGGATGGCGCATCTGTTCAAATGTGGGCAGCACGATGCCTTTTTCGCGGCACCGTTTTGCAGTGGCTTCCAGTTGTGACTTGTCTACGGTGAGATCAATCATGTTTATCCCTCGCTTTCACATCGATTCGGGTATATTGTTGAATATGAAAATGATCGACAATCTGGTCGACCAGGTTTTCGCGTACAACGGCAACGACCGGTACGGTTCTGGACAACAGCATTCGAAACAGGTTGGCGAAGCCCCGGTCCATCAGTTCCAATGGACCGATTTCATCCAGGAATACCGGTGAACGGCCGGATTCCAGGTCGGCCATCACGGTTTTGTGGGCAAAGTTCATGCCGTCCTTATGGATGCTCCAGTCGCCGATGGATTCGGACGCCTGCCATCCCGGTTCCGTGCCTCCCTGCCGGTGGGAGAATACCGTGGATGCGCCGGAATCAATGGACTGGATGGTGTAACCTACGTGCTGGCCGTTGGTGATGCGTTTGGGACATGCAAAACCGCCCGCGTTTTCATAACTTTTTGCAAGTTCCAGGAGCCGGGTTGTTTTGCCTGACCGCAACGGGCCGATGATGAGTGTTACCATCGGGGTCCCATGTGGTTCTGGCCGTCACGTTCAAATCGGACGGATTGGATTTCAGACAGGATAGACACGGCAATTTCCGTGGGGGAGGGTCCACCGATGTTGAGACCCACCGGCATGTGGAGATGGGTCAACCGGATGTCTGGATACTTTTCCCGGATTTCGGTTACCATCTGTCGGGCTTTCTTGATGGAGGCGACCACGCCGATGTAGCGGGGCTGAACCGGTTGGGCCAATACCTGTTCCAGGACAACCTGATCCAGTGCATGGGAGTGGGTGGCAATCACCACGTATCCGTCCGGTTCATTGGGGCAGGCGGTGCCGCAGCTGCTGTATTGTTCCAGGTGAACAACCTTTCCCGATACAATTCCGTCCAGAACATCTTTGCGAATGTCTGCGACCGTGACTGCGAACCCCAACCGGTTCCCCAGGTGGTCCAGTTCACGGCCGATATGTCCGCCGCCGAACACGGTGAGCCGAACGTCCGGGCCCAGGACCTCGAAGAACAGGGTGGTGGTACCACCGCAGATCATACCGGTCTCCGTCGCGTCCACCAGGTGGTTGTCGTCGTCCAGGTTATAGGAAACAAGGCCGTTCTCCCGTGAATCCAGTCGGGACAAGGCCTGGTGAACAGCTGCCTTTTCAATGGCGCCGCCGCCCACTGTTCCGTCAATGCTGCCATCCGGATACACCAGCATCTTGGCACCGGGCATGGCCGGACCGTGTCCTTTTTTTTCGACAACCGTCACCAGCACCGCACGTCGGCGGTCTTGTTCCAATTGTGTCAGTGCAAGATGGACATTCACGGGGCATCCTCCTTCAGGAGCATCACATGTTCAATCCCTTCCAGTTTGCGGAAGGGAGCGGCCTGTTGCATCATTTCCATTGCCCGGTGACTGTCGGTGACAACCGATCCGCACAGTGCGTCAATGCCAAAATCAAACAACCGCGGATAGAGCGGGGTACTGGGACCCAGCAGGACAACGAATGCATCCTTTCGTATCCACTGCATCACATCCGAAAACGTATGGTTGATGAGCGAAGTAGCTGTCAATGCGACCACGTCCGCTTCTCCAAGTCGCTCGGGTATCCGGTTGGCCTCCATATCTCCCGGTTGAGGCACCAGTTCAAACACCAGGGTTGCTCGGAAACGGTTTCGGACCCGTTCGACAAACGGGAAATGACCGATCATACCCAGCGTTTTTCCGGCCCCTTTTTCCAGGAGCAATTCCCGTGCGTTCCCGGTACGGGTAATATTTGCTGTCAAATCCGCCATGCTGTTAATTGCTGCAATGCCCACGGAAGCGTCCAGCGTGTTTGTTGAACGGGCCATGCGCGCAAGCTTCTGAACATCCATGCCGGTCAGGTTCCCTGCATCCGATAAACCGAATCCCGAGTGGGCAGCCGGTTTCAGGGTACTTGCCAGACCATGGTTCCGGGCATGAACGCAGGTGGTGAAACAGCCCACCAGTACATCCTGCACGGGATGAGAAGGAACAGCGGCGATCAGTTGATCAATACACACCATACCGGAGGAATGCCACTCCGAGGTTCACGGTGACGGCCATGATTGTGAAAAACGTGGCCGGTACCACGCGAATCCGGGCAGGTGTGGCGGTCTTGGTGGATACCAGTCGCAAGTATGCGAAGATCAGCAACGCATTGACCACGCTGTCCAATAGCAGGAACCGTCCCACCAGCAGGGGATCGGCGAAAGCCATGCCGCTTTCAATGCCTGCGGAGAGCTGGACAAACAGGAATACGGCTTTCCAACCGCTGGCGGCCAGAAAGATCCGGGGCAGGTTGATCACGGTTTCCAGCTTTGTACTCCATGCAAAGAGCGCTGTGGCAGCGGCACCTTCCAGCAGGATTGCCATGGCCGGATTAATGGTGTCCATTACCGGCAGGAAGGGCAGGAACAGGTTGGTCAGTTTGATGGCCGCAGCCACGGTTGCGGTGGCCATCATGGTTTCAACCTTCCCGGATCGCTTGAATGCCCGGTGCATCATGACCAGCCCGATGGGAAACATCAGGAAACCGGAGAGTCCCGGTATCAGGATCAACTTGGACAGGCCATGGAGCGCGTAGCCCAGTGTCGCTTCAGCAATCCCCCACAGTGCCCCGAAAAGCAATGGTGCAAGGAATGCTTCATTCTGTTTCAGGTTCATATTACCTCCCGGATGATAAAGGTTTGTATCAGGTTCAGGCAGACGGTTTTACGATACTGTTCATCGGACCGCTGGTCCGTGATGGGATGCAACCGTTCTGCATATAATCGCAACAGGTCCGGCACATGCTGTTTCAATTCCGTCACCGGCTTTCCGGTGATCAGTTGCTCCAGGTCCGGACATCGTACCACAGTGGGGGATACGGCTCCCAGTGCCATGCGGATATCCGCCAGCATACCCTGTTCCACGTCGGCCAATGCTGCGAACGATGCCTTGGAAAGGGCATTGGCCTTGCGGGTGCCGATTTTCCGGTACCCGGTCCGGTTCATCCGGACAGGCGGTATGTGGATTTCGGTGACCAGTTCATCCGGACGCAGTCCGGTGGTGCCGGGTCCGGTGACAAAATCCCGGATGGACACCATACGTATGCTGTCTGATGACTGGAGTTTGACCGTGGCATCCAGAATGATCAGCGGGGGCAGTGAATCCGCAGCCGGTGATGCGTTGCAGATGTTGCCCCCGAGGGTGCCTGCGTTCTGCACAGCGGGTGCACCGATCAATCGGCATGCCTGTTTCAGGATATCCGGAACATCCCGGTTCCGGAGAATTTCGGTGTAGGGCGTGGCCGCCCCGATAATGACGGTGCCCGATTCCGTTCGGATGCCGTTCAGTTCCGGTACCCGGTTGATGAACAGGATGTCCTGTCCTGGTGCCACAGCCAGCCCCGGACCCCGGCGATAACGCACCATGATGTCAGTGCCGCCGGCGTACGGCATGGCACCAGTGGTCTGCCGGATTTTCAGCGCATGATCCAGGCTGACTGCCTGGGTGGCATTTACCATGGTGCGGTCCTCCGCTCGGCAGCCAGGCGGATGCCGTCCACGATCATGGAATACCCGGTGCAGCGGCAAAGGTTTCCCGCGATGGCTTCCCGGATCTGATCTTCGGTCGGATTCGGATTATGGGTCAGCAAGGTGTAGGCGGCAAGTACCATGCCCGGCGTACAGAATCCACACTGCACCGCGCCGGCCTCCTGGAACGCCTGTTCAATTGCCCGGTATTGATCAGTTTTTGCAAAACCATCAATAGTCAGCACCTGTGAACCGGCGACGGCACCAACAGCCACACAGCAACTGTTGACCAGGGCGCCGTTGAACAGCACAGCACAGGCACCACATTCCCCTTCGCCGCATCCTTCCTTGACGCACGCTTTGTCCAGGTCGTCCCGAAGCACGTCCAGCAGTCTGCGCATGGGATCTGTGTTCAGTTGAACCGGATTTCCGTCCAGTTGAAATTCAATCTTCATGACAGTCTCTCCAGCAGTGTTTCCGGACGGACCGGGATATGGGGTTGAGACAGTCCCGATGCATGGCGCAGTGCACTGTTGAATGCCGGTGCCGCGCCAACCAGGGGTAATTCTCCGGCGCACTTGGCACCGAATGGTCCGTACTGATAGGGATTATCCACCAGGCGGGACTGGATCCTTGGTGAGTCCGGCGCGGTGGGGATGATATAGTCCGTAAAATTGTGCTGACGGATGTGGCCGTCCCTTGTATCCATTACTTCCAGGTAGGCATATCCCAGTCCCTGGAGTACGCCCCCTTCAATCTGTCCCTGCATGATGTCGGGGTCAATGGCGGTGCCCACGTCAAAAACCGTCCAGCAATCGGTGATATCCACTTCGCCGGTGATGGTGTCCAACGCAACGGCAACAACTGTTACGCCCCAGGAATACGCAGGGTAGGCGTCTCCGGACATGGTGTCCTGGTCCCACTCAATGAATGACGGATGACGGTAGGTTTTGTACAGGACATGGTCACCGGGGTCATGAAGTTTGGGCTTCAGTTCTGTGGCAAGCTGCTGAAGCAGGCCGCCCACGATCATGATGGTCCGGGATGCGACGGTGGGACCGGAGTCGGGTACCTTGTCGGTGTCCGGGTTGTGATGAATCACCCGTTCCAAGGGGATATCCAGCTCTGCGGCCACGATCTTGGCAAGGGTTGTGGATGCACCCTGTCCCATTTCCACGTTGGCCACCAGCACTTCCACGACCCCATCTTCCCGCTTCCGTAATCCGGCTGTTCCCTTGATGATCTCTTCACCTTTGCCGGTGAAGCCGCAGCCGTGAAAAGTCAGTGCGGTCCCGATTCCGTGTCGGATGGGATCATCGGGGTCGTTGGTTCGGTCCAGTCGTCTTTCGTAGTCGGCCATTTTCAAGGCCATGTCCACCATCTCCGGCATCCGGACCGGGTCACGGAGAATACCGCCGGTGCAGGTCTGGTCTCCCTGCCGAAGCAGGTGGTCCAGCTTGTATCGGAGTGGGTCCTTCTCCAGTTTGAGGGCGATGTCTTCCATGTGCATTTCCACCGCGAAAAATGCCTGGGGTGCGCCAAATCCTCGAAACGCGCCGGATGGCACATGGTTGGTGGCAAAGGCACGGCCGGTTACCCGAACGGCGGGTACCCGGTAAACCCCGGTGGCCGCGAACATGGCCCGTTGCAGCACAACAGCTGTCAATCCGGCGTAGGCTCCTCCATCCAGCGTGATGTCTGCTTCCATGGCCAGGATGGTACCATCTGTGTCCACGGCAGTGCGATAGCGGCAGACAGACGGGTGGCGTTTGGTTGTGGCCACCATATCTTCCCCCCGTTCCAGGATCAATTGGACCGGTTTGCCGGTTTTCATGGCGGCAACGGCCACTTGTCCTGCCAGCAGGGAGGGATATTCTTCTTTCCCGCCGAATGCGCCACCGGTGGTGGCCTGAACAACCTGAACGCGTGTTTCATCCAGGCCGGTGACCTGCATCAAGGCATTCTTGATGTAGTAGGGGCATTGCATGGAGCCATGGACAGTGACTTTGCCGTTTTCAAAAGCCCCGATCACCCCCTGGGGTTCCATGTAAGCCTGCTCATGGTAGCCGGTGGTGTAGGTGCCTTCGATGATGCGATGGGCGTCTGCAAATGCTTCATCCAACGCGCCATGTCCAAATGAGTATGCCGCGAAACAGTTGTCGTCGTTGAAGATCGGTTGGGCGGCAGCTTCGGATTCGGCCAGTGTGAGGACGGGATCCAGATCCTGGTAGTCGATTTCTGTTGCGTCGGCAAGCTGGTGAAGAACAGTCCGGTCCGGTCCCACAATCAGGAGGATGGGATCCCCCACATGGTTTACCAGGGACTCGGCGAAAAAGGGCCAGTCATCTTCCAGCATCTTGATCCGGTTCTTGCCGGGCACGTCGGTATGATCGACCACGGTATAGCCGTCCGGTAATTCCGGAACACGCACATCCAGAATACGGGCACGGGGCCGGTCTGAGCGGACCGTGAGCGCGTGCAACATTCCCGCCGGTTTCAGGTCGGCAATATAGCGGGCACGCCCGGCCGTTTTTTCAGGACCGTCTGTACGATCCGCCCGTTTACGGATGCTTTCGTTCATGTGTCTCCTTTAGTTCATTATAATCACTGATGGTGTCGATATCCAGCAGGATCCCTTCGCATGCGACTGGTATCACCAGGGGACTGAAGCGGTTCAAAACAACCTTCAGATTGCTGGTGGTTGATTCATGGGCCACAGCTTGCCGGACCGCACCGGACACCAGCACGGGATGGCCTTTCCGTTTCAGGTAGGCCGGAATCGCCACATCCGTATCGGTGGCCAGCAGTTTGTGCAGCACATCCTGGTTGACCAGGGGAATGTCGCCCGGGGTCATCAGCACCCGTTCGGCAGTGGTGGCGGCAAAACCGGTTTTTACCGAGGTGAACATGCCTGCCTCATATGCGGGATTGTGTACCAGGTCCACTTCGGGATAGGCGGTCAGTAAATCGGCTACCCGGTAAGGTTCATGACCGGTGACCACCACGATCCGATCACAAACCGTGAGAAAATTCTCCACGCACTTCTGGATAACAGCTTTCCCACCAATTTCCCAACCCAGTTTGAATGCACCGGCCCGTTCCGCCTTACCGGCGGCCAGGATGATCCCCTCCAGTTCCGGAATGTCGGTCTTCACAGATCCTCCAGTCCGCGAATGGTGTGGGTGGGGACCTGTATACCTTTCCGGGCCGTGGCAATGTCCTTCAAGCCGTGTCCGGTGGATACCACCACCACGGTTGCATCCGGGTCCAGGTTGTCACGATCTGCCAGCAATCCCGCAAAGGCGGTGGCGGCGGCCGGTTCCGCGAAGATACCGGCCGATGCCGACAGCCGTTGCTGGGCTTCCAGAATGGCATTGTCACTGACAGTGACGCAGCGACCGTTGTGTTTTTCCAGGTTCTGTAAAGCGTGAAACCCGTTGCGGGGGACATCAACCGATATGGAGTCGGCAATCGTACGGGCAGGAACCGGGACCCCGAATCTTTTTTCCCGGAACGCCCGCGCGATTGCCGCGCTGCCTGTCGATTGAACGGCCACCACGTGGGGGACACGTTCGGCAAAACCCAGGTCCACCAGGTCCTGGAAACCCTTGTATATGCCGCTCAGGATAACGCCGTCACCAACCGGGACATAGAGTATGTCGGGAGGTTTCCCTAACTGGTGCGCGATTTCCAGCGCGACGGTCTTCTTCCCCTCGATGGTGAGGGGATTGAACCCTGTATTGCGATTGATGCCGTTGGACTGACCGGCGTATGCCATGGACAGGTCAAAGGCATCATCATAGCTGCCGTCCACCAGGTGAACGGTTGCCCCGTACTGCAGGGACTGGACCATCTTGGCCTCAGGGGCCGCAGCCGGTATAAAAATGGTGACGGCCAGTCCCGCGGCCGCTCCCACACCGGCCATGGATGATGCGGCGTTCCCGGTGGAGGCCACGGAGACCTCGCGGATGCCGTATTCACGGGCAAAGGCCGCCACCAGGAAGGAGGCCCGGTCTTTCAATGATCCCGTTGGATTCAGACTGTCATCTTTGATGAACAGGCCGGGAAGCTTCAGCTCACTGCGCAGGTTTTCCGGTTGCCACAAGGGGGTCTGTCCCACCGGGATGGATGGAAAAAAACCATGGGGAACCGGGAGAAAACTCAGCGGATCGGCGGGGTCCGCGTCGGACCCCGAAAGCACCACATCCAGGATGCCCCGGATGGGCTGTGTCGGGTCCTGGTGACCGGTGCAGCGGGGACAGACATATGTCCCAGGCGTCAGGTCAAGCTCTTGCTTGCATTCGCTGCACCGGTACCAGAACCGCATACCCCAACCTCCGTCACGGGGGTAACAACCTCACACGCGGCTCAGGGCCGCCCACCCATGGTGAGCGACAGGAGTGCACGGGAGGTATGAAGACGATTTTCCGCTTCGTCGTAGATGATGGAATGTTCACTGTCCAGCACGGCATCGGTGACTTCCTTGCCACGGTCCGCCGGCAGTGCGTGCATGATCTTTACGTCCGGGCTGGACAGGGCCAGGCGACGCTCGTCATAAATCCAGTCCGGATATTTCTCCAGGTTGGATTTCATGGTATTGCGGTGTTCATCATCGTCGACATATTCATCAAAATAAGCAAAGCCGCCCCAATTCTTTGGAATGACAATATCCGCATCTTTCACCGCATCATCCATGTCATGGGTGAACCGGATGGTACCACCATTGGCCGCTGCGTTTTTCTTCGCCCGTTCGACCACGTCGGGATCCAGCGGGAATTCCTTTGGATGTGCAACCACCACGTCCATACCGTAGCGGGGGAAGAGCAATACCTGGGACTGGGGAACAGACAGCGGCTTGGCATGGGAGGTGGCGTACGCCCAGGTGACGGCCACTTTCAGGCCCTTCATGTTCCGGCCGCAATGTTCCCGGATGGTCATCAGGTCGGCGATCCCCTGGAGGGGATGATAAATGTCATCCTGCATGGAAATGACCGGGATTTCCGCGTGTTCGGCGATCTCGGTGATGTAGTCGTTGCCGATACCGTGGAAGCAGTTGCGAATGGCGATTCCGTCACCCATCCGGGACAATACCTTGGCAGTGTCCTTGGGGGACTCACCGTGTGAAATCTGCATCTTGTCCGCAGTGAGGTCATGGGCATGCCCGCCCAGCTGGGTCATGGCGGCTTCCATGGAATTCCGGGTCCGCGTGGATTGTTCAAAAAAGATCATGAACAGGGTACGCTCGGGCAGGAGAATGGTCCGTTCCCGCATGGCGAACCGGCGTTTCAGATCGTCGGATACATCCAGGACGGTTTCAATTTCCCGCCGGGTCCAGGTGTCAAATGTGATCAGGTCTTTTCCGCGAAATAAGGTGGTCATCAGCGAGCCTCCTCAGTATTTTCAAGAACATGGGGCAACAGGGCATAGAATGCCGAAGCGGCCTCCAGGTGATCGATGGGTACCATTTCATTGGGTGCGTGGGCCAGCACTTCATTCCCAGGTCCGAAACCGATGGTGGGTATGCCATGTTTGCCGCAAAGGGCGACACCATTTGTGGAGAATGTCCATTTGTCCACGTGGGGATCTTTGCCGAACAGTTCCCGGTGCGTCCGGATGCCGGCCTGCACCAGCGGGTGGTCCAGTTCCAGTTTCCAGGTGGGGAAGTAGGATTCATGGTTGAACACGGTTCCCTTCCAGGAGGGCCGTTTATACACCGGTATCTCAACAACAGTCCCTTCCGGGACAATGGCCCGGATTTCCGCCAGTGCAGATTCTTTCGTTTCCCCCCAGGTGAGGCGACGGTCCAGATGGACCCGGCATTGGTCCGGAACGGCACACAGGGAAGGGGAGTTGGATTGGATCAGAGTTGCGGTGATGCTGCCTTTTCCCAGGAACGGATCGGAAGCCAGGCGTTCATGCAACTGTTCCACTTCCAATGCTGTCCGTGCGGCCTTGTACAGGGCATTGTCACCCCGTTCCGGTGCGGAACCGTGACAGGAAACACCGGAAAAATAGACATCAAATTCCATCCGTCCCCGGTGTCCCCGGTACAGGTTCAGGTTGGTGGGTTCGGTGGAAACCGCCAGTTCCGGGACCAGGTTCTCTTCTTCGATCAGATAGTTCCAGCACATGCCGTCACAGTCTTCTTCCTGAACCGTGAACGAAAACCAGATGGTGAATGCGCCACCATAGCCCAGTTCCTTCAGGATCCGCCCGGCCGTGATCATGGCGGCAGCCCCGCCTTCCTGGTCCACGGTACCCCGTCCCAGGACATGCTCGTCACGAATGTCGCCGCAGAAGGGATCAAAGTCCCAGAGCGAACGGTCACCGGTATCCACGGTGTCGATGTGGGCGTCTATTGCCAGGACACGCGGGCCATTCCCCACCCGTCCCAGCACGTTCCCCAGGCCGTCAATGCGGACTTCGTCAAATCCGGCTTCCCGGCACATGGATGCGATTTCACGGACGACAGCTTCTTCTTCGGCGCTCAGGGATGGAATCCGCACCATACGGGACAGCAGCGTGGCTGTGTCATTCCGGTATCGGGCGGCCAATTGGTTGATCTGATCTGCGCGTTTCATTGTTCTCCCTGTCTTATGATGAGGTTTGATGAGCGTGTTCCAGTCGGTCCATCAGGCCTTCCAGAGATCGTTGCCAGTGCTTGACCAGCATGTCAGCGGCCACATCGGTACCTTTTTCCCCAAGGGCCTGGATAACGGCCGCGTGTTCATCATGGGAACAGCGGACCAGGTCTGCATCCCCCATGTAGGCATATTCATAGCGGAGCACCACCGCTTTCATTTCCCCGATGATGGACTGCAGGCGTCGGTTGGGACAGTCTGCGATCAATTCCCGGTGCCAGGCATCGTCGGTTTTGATGCGATATACCGGATCATCGAATCGGTTTTCCAGGTCCGCGTTGAGTTTTTCCAATTTCCGGATCCGGGATGGTTTAACTTCCGGAAGGGATTTCAATGCCAGGGTTTCCAGGGTCCAGATAATGGGGTACGTTTCGAGAATGACATCCGGACTCATGTCGCTGACCACGAACCCCCGGTGGTGGCGGTTCTGCAATAATCCTTCCTTTGAAAGCCGCAACAGGGCTTCCCGGACCGGTGTACGGCTGACCCCCATTGTTTGTGATACTTCGGTATCCCGAATGGGGCTACCGGGCGGGATTTCGCCTTTCACAATGCGATCCAGCAGCTGTTGATAAATCAATTCGCGCAACGGGGTCGGTTGAATGTTATCTCTCATACTGTAAATTGTATACAAAATACAAAAAAGAACAACCGGAAATGAATGAAACGTTTTAGAAAATCTGATTCTCAGCAAATGGAATCGGGTGACAGGGAAATTCGGGTTCTGTGTACTGTCTCAAGGAAACAAGGAAACGGCGGGAAGGGGAGTCCCGCCGTTTCAAAGTCGTCTCGGAGCCTTGCAAAGTCCAGGTCGATGGAGTTCTTTTTCAATGCATCGACGAAGGAGAGGGCTCCCACTCTCCAATAGAAACGTTATGCGTATTCTTCGCAGTGCCAGATACCGCCTTCCGGGCGCTCTACTTTGCAGGTGGAACGGTGTGCACAATTCACACAGATGCCGGATTCAACCGGTGGCATGGGGGAGGCAACCGGCTGACTGTTGTCCCACTGGATTCCCTGGAGTGTGGCCGCTTCATATTCTTCACAGAAGTGAATGGCGGATGTACGGGCTTTGCAGATACTGCAGGCTTCCCGGTGCATGCAGTTGATGCACAGATCGTTAAAGGGATGGCTTACGGCCTGCTGCTGTTCGCTCTTTTTCTGGGTTGCGGTATTCATTTTATGCCTCCTGTCCGGTTCGGTTCATGTTTGGTGGGGTCTTGCCCCGTGGTTCGCACAGAAGAAATGCAACCGGTGTGCCAGAATGAAA
>CAZDKZ010000066.1:0-13283 GCA_964506215.1 uncultured Holophagae bacterium | reverse complement strand
GACGGCACATGGGAGTTGTTCTGACGGCACGGCACAACCCCATCCCATAATTCCAGGCGGGAGCTTCTCCCGCCCTTTTTTTTGTTCCAGTTGAATCATGCAACCAGCCCATTGATCCCGTGTCGGTCCACCCCTTGACCTGTGTTATAATCGCCCCACTTCAACATCGGAGACAGCAGTGGACAAGAGCAAGTTGACACCGGCATTACGACAGTTCATGGAAGCCAAGGAAGCGTATCCCGATCACATCCTGTTCTTCCGTATGGGCGATTTCTATGAAATGTTCTTTGACGATGCTGTCACGGCAGCCGGTGTGCTGGGGATTGCACTGACCAAACGGGGAAAAGGCACCATGGGGGAAGCGCCCATGTGTGGCGTGCCCCACCATGCCTATGAAACCTATGCCACGAAACTGCTGAAAGCAGGCTTCAAGGTGGCCGTCTGCGAGCAGGTGGAAGATCCGAAACAGGCCAAGGGGGTAGTGAAACGTGCGGTCACCGCGGTATTGACACCAGCCACTGCCCACCTGGTAGCGGAAGAAGAAACCCGGAGCCGCCGACTGCTGGCGCTTTACGTGGACGGCAAGAAGGCCGGGATTGCCGTTGGAGACCCCACAACCGGCGAGTGCCGGCTGGCAGAATTCAGCGGCCCGCGCATGATGGAACAACTCCAGTCCCAGGTATTCCTGTATGAACCCCGGGAAATCATTTCGCCCTACGGTGTGCTGACCACCGCCATGCTGGATGCCTTCAAACACTTCCAGCCCATCATTACCGAACTGGAAGAAGCCTCCTTTTCCCATCACGCAGCATCGGAACGGATCAAGGAGCTGTTCGGGGTCACCACCGTGGCCGGTTTCGGCTTGAAAGGCAGGAATACGGCACTGGGCGCATTGGCCGGCTGGTTCCACTACCTGGAAGACAATTACAAGACCGACCGGTTTGCCATTCGAAAAATCCGGTTTATGCAGCCGGAAGGCCAGCTGGTGGTGGATCCCATCACCCGACGGAACCTGGATCTGTTCATCGCCCAGAACACCGGGAAATATCGGGGCAGTTTCTGCTGGGCCATTGACCGGACCCGGACACCCATGGGCAACCGGAAACTGGCGGAATGGGTCCAGTTCCCGTCCGCGAGACAGGACATCATAGAACAGCGGTTGGACGTGGTGGCCTGGTTCACCGAGAACAGCATGGTGTTGGAAGATATCCGGGACCTGTTGAAGCATATTCCGGACATGGAACGGATCCTGACCCGGGTGGCCCTGGGAACCGTCCCGCCCACCGATCTCACTGCCCTGAAACATGCGGTTGCCGCCGCACCGCCCGTCCGCGATCAATTGGGAGACCCCGTGTTTGATGCCATCCGTTCCGGTATCCATGACCTGGACGATTTGTTTATTGAACTGGACCGCACATTGGAAGAAGAAGCCCCGCGGGTAAAGGGCGCCGGAATGATCCGCCAGGGGGTGGACGGTGAACTGGATGAATTGCGCGACATTCTCGCCAACGTAAAAAGTGCCCTGAAACAGCTGGAACTGCAGGAACAGCAACGGACCGGCATCAACAGTCTGAAGGTGAAATACAACAAGGTGTTCGGCTATTACATTGAAATATCCAAGGTGAACCTGCGCAACGGGGTACCGGACAACTATGAACGCAAGCAGACCCTGGTCAACGCGGAACGGTTCATCACACCGGAACTGAAAACCTTTGAAGAAAAGGTCCTCACCGCCGAGGAACGGATCCTGGCCATTGAACACCGCATATTCGCTGAACTGGTCCAGACCGTTGCCCGGTATGCAACATCCCTGTTTGACCTGGCAGACGCCTATGCCATGCTGGATGTCCTGTCCGGGTTCAGCGCGCTGGCACTGGAACGGGATTTCCGGCGGCCCGAATTGACACCGGACAACTGCATCTGCATCGAGCAGGGCCGGCATCCGGTAGTAGAAGTTTTTGAAGGGGATGCGTTTGTCCCCAATGACACCCAGCTGGATGAAGACCGCCGCCTGGCCATTATCACCGGCCCCAACATGGGCGGGAAGTCCACCTACCTCAGACAGAACGCCCTGATCGTCCTGCTGGCCCACATGGGCAGCTTTGTGCCGGCCCGGAAAGCGATCATCGGCTTGACTGACCGGATATTCACCCGTGTGGGGTCATCAGACAACCTGGTGGGCGGCGAGTCCACCTTCATGGTGGAGATGATTGAAACGGCCAATATTCTCCACAACGCCACCGAACGGTCGGTGGTGGTGCTGGACGAAGTGGGACGGGGAACCGCCACGTTTGACGGCCTTTCCCTGGCCTGGGCCATCACCGAGCACCTGGCTGCATTCAAGAAGGATTGTCCCCGGACATTCTTTGCCACCCATTATCATGAACTGACCGATATCGATCATCTGTTTGACAATATTGTCAACCTCAACGTGGTGGTCCGGGAGTGGAACAACGAACTGCTGTTCCTGCGCAAAATCGTACCCGGCGCCGCGGACCAGAGCTACGGGATCCAGGTTGCCCGGCTGGCCGGCATTCCCAAACCGGTCATCAACCGCGCCTTCCAGGTATTGGAAAACATCCAGAAAAATGAGTTCAACCTCAACGGTAAGCCCAAACTGGCCGGTCATGCACTGGAGAAACCGGAAGACCGGCCCCTGTGGGAATCCGCGGACCATCCGGTGTTGCTGGAATTGAAGGGCCTGAACGTGGAAACACTGACACCGCTGGAAGCCCTGAACCTGCTGGCAAAGCTCAAGAAGGGAGTGTAGATGGATATCTGCCTGGATTCCCTGGTTCCATATGGTCCCCGTTTGATTCTTTCGGTCAGCGGTTTGACCTTGACGGCCGATGACCGGAATCTCCTGGAACAGGTCCAACCGGCCGGCATTACCCTGTTTTCTGAGAATGTGGATAACCGGGAACAGCTGACCGCCCTGCTGGCGGAGATCCGGGACGTGGTCCATGACATCCAGTTCCTGGTGGACTTTGAAGGGGGGATGGTCAACCGCTTCCGAAAAATCACCGGTCCCGTTCCGCCCCCGTGTGAACAACCGGACCTGCATGCGTTCGGCAACTGGTCCGGTGATTTTCTACGGGAACTGGGCATTGACGTGAACCTGGCGCCGGTGCTGGACCTGGACAGGGGTAACCAAGGAAACGGATTGGACGGCCGTTACCTGGGGGATTCACCGGATACCATCGTGGAACGGGCCGGTCAGTATCTCGCGGGGCTGGAAGAAGCCGGGTGTACCGGATGTCTCAAGCATTATCCGGGGCTGGGCCCCACCGTTCCGGACAGCCATTTCGGCCTGCCGGAACTGGCGCACATTCTGGCAGAAGACGAGGCGCCTTTCCGCCAGCTGGCGTCCCCGCGCCGCTGGATCATGATGGCCCATGTGAAAATAAGCGGCCACACCGAGATCTCCACCTATTCCAGCAAGCTGGTGGATCGCATCCGGTCCTTCCATACCGGACTCATTGTCACCGATGACCTGTCCATGGGTGCATTGCCCGATCAGCCCCTGGCCGACCGGGTAGCACGCACACTGGATGCCGGGGTGGATTTTGCCCTCGTTCGATTGAAAAACCCGTTCCTCTCCTGACATAAAAAACCGGCGGAACATGCCGCCGGCTCATTGCATCAACTGCTTCGTTTCCTATTCCTTGCCGGTTTCCTTCAATACCTTTCCGGCTGTTGCCAGGATACCGGCAATGTCGGCCATGTTGGTCGGGATGATCATGGTGTTGTTCTGCTTGGCCAGGTTGCCGAATTCGCCGATATACTGCTCCGCAATCCGCAGGTTCACCGCGTCGGCACCACCCTTTTCCTGGATGGAAGCCGCAATGGCCCGGAGACCTGCAGCCGTCGCCTGCGCCACCATTTCAATTTCACGGGCCCGGCCTTCCGCCTCGTTGATCCGCTTCTGGCGTTCCCCTTCGGAACGGGCGATAGCAGCGGCCTTTTCACCGTCCGCCCGGTTGATGTCGGCCTGGCGTTCCCCTTCCGATTCCGCGATCATGGCCCGCTTTTCGCGTTCCGCGCGCATTTGCTTTTCCATGGCGGACTTGATGCTTTCCGGCGGAATGATGTTCTTGACCTCATAGCGGGTCACCTTGACACCCCAGGGATCGGATGCCTTGTCCACCGCGTCCACGATCACGCTGTTGATGGTTTCCCGTTCCTCAAACGTCTTGTCCAGGTCCAGCTTACCGATCACCGAACGCATGGTGGTCTGGGCCAGCTGGGTGGACGCAAACTGGTAGTTGTTGATGCCGTATGAAGCTTTCCGTGCATCCATCACCTGAAGGTACAGGATCCCGTCCACTTCCACCGCGATGTTATCCTTGGTGATACACTGCTGCGGCGGTACGTCGATGGCCATTTCCTTCAGGGAATGGATGTAGGATACCTTATCAATAAACGGCACCAGGATATGAAAACCGGCTTCCAGCGTGGTGCGATACTTTCCCAGTCGCTCAATAATGAATGCCTTCTTCTGCGGTACAATCCGCACTGTCTTGAAGAACGTGATCAGAATAAATATGCCCAGAACGCTCAGAATGACAATTGTCGGGCCAACCATAACCCCTCCTTTTTTCGTTCAGTTTGTTATGCTTTCTTCACCTTCAATGAGATGTTTTCCTTGGATACGATGATCACATGGTCGCCTTCGGCCAGTTCCTCATCGGCCTCGGCTTTCCAACCGGTTCCCTTGAATTCCACCTTGCCGGGAATACCCGGCTGAATGGCATGGGTCACAACCGCATGCTTTCCGGTAAACTCATCCAGCACCCCGGCATCGGCCATACCGGATGCATCCGAACCGAAGAAGCGGCTCTTCAACCAGCGCCGCAGCACCACGATGAACACCAGTGATGAAACAATCCACAACCCCAGCTGCATGGCCAGCGACAGGTCCACCATCATGCAGACAATTGCCACCACCAATGCGCCCAGGCCAAAGAATATGATGACCAGTCCGGGCAATGCAAATTCCATCAGCAGCATGATAATGCCCACCACAAACCAGATCACTTCAGGTTTCAACCATTCCTGCCATTGATTCATATGCCACCTCGTTTCGATTGGATTGGGAAGTCCCAACCATTGTATCTGATTTCAGTACGCCAGTTGTATGCCTTCCATTCAACAAATCCGCAAATTGAAAGAAAACTCTTTCAAGAATCATTACTGATAAGTTAAGATGGCGTGCTGAGCTGGAGGAACGATGATCAGAAGAAAGATTGTTGCACTTGCCTGTATAACATTGCTGGGGACTGTCATATTTCACGGCGCGTTTCATCACCATGATGACCATGCGTCCCCGGCGGATTGTACAAGCTGCCTCCTGCTGCTCGTTTCCCATGCCATGGACCAGGTGGTCCCCCCTGCTGTTCCCGTCCCGGAACCGGGAACGATAATCGCAACAGACTGCAGCCCATGTGCCCCTGCCCGTCCGGACAGTACCGCAACCCTGTTGCGGGCCCCGCCGGTTGACCGTACTGCCTGAATCGCGATACATGTCAACCGAACGGAGGAAAACCATGAAGATACAATATATTCTTTGTTTCCTGCTGTTGACCGGCTGTTTTCTTGCAACTCTGCCGGGTCTGACACAGGAACACCACGCACATGCACACCATGATGGCCATGGCCATTCAACGGATGCAGATAACCAAAAGAAACTGCAACTGGCAATTGTGCTGGATACCATCTGGATAGACCGAAATGTTTCGGACATGGCATTTGCCATGCTGGAAACGCCCGGATTTGCTGCGGAACACCAGGATCACGGCCATGGAGAAACGGGCAACGAACAGGGACTGGCATTCAACTATGGTGAGTTGATTCTGGAAAGTGCCTTGAGTGACCACGTTCACCTCTACACGGCCTTTCATTTTACGGATGACGACGCCGAGCTGGAAGAAGGTTACCTGGATCTGGGTCATCTACCCGCAAACCTCGGGGTGCGCATCGGAAAGTTCCGATCCGCGTTCAGCCGGACCAACCGCCTGCACCGCCACGCCTGGGATTTCTATGACATGCCGTTGATCACAGACCTGCTGCTGGGCAGCCACGGGCTGATCGAAAAGGGGGTTCGCGTTACCCATCAAACAGACTTTTCAACCGTCCGTTCCACGCTTGGAATGGAATGGCTGACCGGAGAAAACCACACCAGCTTCGGTGCAAACGGAACTGAACTGGACAGCGGCGCAATTGGTCATGACAACGGTCTGCAGCTTGTGACGGCGTTTGGACGTCTGGAGAAAAAACTCGGGGCTGTGCAGATGGATGTGGGCGCATCAGGGGCATGGGGAACGCGACGCCTGTCTTTGGACGACGAAGCGGAGCACCATGACCATGACGACATGCATTTCCTTTTTGACGATGACACGGAACAACTGGCAGGAGAGACAGGGGACGTTACCCTGCGCAGCGTGGACATCACCTTCATTTTTCCATTATTCGATGGACAGGCGCTGACATTCCGTGCTGAACATATGGCCCGTTCTGTGCGGGGCATCGGATTCACCCATGATGAAGCCGGTACCCTGAAACGACAACAATCCGGATGGTATGCCCAGATAGTCTGGCAGCCGGACCGTCACTGGGACCTGGGTATTCGGTATGATGACATACCCGAAAACCGGCTGATCCAGAGCGGCTCCCACGTGTCGCTGCCCGAGGACATGGACAGGCTCACGGTAGTCGGGTCGTATCGGTTCAACGCATCCAGTCGGCTTCGGGTCCAATACAGCCGGAACCAATACCGCTTCGATGAAACGATGTCCCGCAAGTACAGCCAGTGGACGGTCCAGTTCACCTTTTCACTGGGGGGACACAACCATCATCGAAACCTGGACACATCGGACCATCATGACCATGCCTGTGACGTCCATTGAGTGTTTCCGGACTACGGCAAACGGAACACCTCCTGTATAATTGACACAGAATAACGTTTCGGGGTGAGCGCGTGTCAGAATTGCATTATCGGGTCAACAAACCCACCGTCAGTGCGGAATCCTTTGATGATGAAGTGGTGATCATTCACTTTGAGAGCGGCAACTATTATTCCCTGGATGCGTTCGGCGCCCGGGCATGGGAAGCGCTGGACGCCGGCGCAAGCCGGGAACATCTCCTGGCGCATGTTTCCGCACGGTTCCGGGCGACCCGGGAACAAATATCGGCAAAGCTGGACAACCTGATGGAACAACTGCTCCGGGAAAACCTGGTCTGTCCGTCCGAGACCATGGGAACCCACTTCACCCCGGACAGTGCCACCCCGGAAACGGAATTGCCGACGGATGCGGGCACGTTGCTGAAATTCGACGACATGCAGCAATTGCTCCTGCTGGATCCCATCCATGATGTGGATGAAGCGGGATGGCCCAACAGCCAATCGGGAAACACACCGTCCGCCGATGACTGAACCGACCCGATCCATCGGCCCGGATTTTGCCAGGCAGCTGGCAACCCGATTTTCCCGTGCACCCATGGTCAACAACCAGTGGTTTCGTATCTGCGGGTTCACCATCTGCCTGCGATTCACCGATGAAATACTGGCCCGGCAACTGGGACGGGCGTGGATGTGTTTCCAAACAGAAGCAGCGAGCGAGGCCGACCTGACCATTCATGTGGGTGCCGGTGACACATTTCCATTGCCCGAAATTCCCCAGTGCAACCGGGTATTCGGTCGCCGCTCCGAGTTGATCACCGATCCCGACAGCGGTCTGGAAGCCGCGTATATGCTGGGACCCGATATTCTGTCTGTACTGGGACCGGAACCGGACACCGCCTTTTTCTGGATTCGGAATGCCGGCAGCCTACCGGGTTTTGAACAGGCCGCGCCCTTCCGCTACGTTCTGCACTGGTTCCTGCGCAAACATGGCTGGATGCTGGTTCACGCAGCTGCCGTGGGTAAACAGGATCAGGGCGTCCTGGTATGCGGCAAGGGCGGCAGTGGCAAATCCACACTGGCTGCCGCCGTCCGGGGCCGTCCCGACTGGCAGTTTGCGGGAGACGATTATTGCGCCGTAACAGCGACAGCCCCCTTTGAAATTGCACCGGTATATCCCACTGCCAAGCTGACCGCCGATACCGTCCGGATGCTGGACCTGCCGGACAAAGGGGCCGCAACGGATGACGAGAAACAGATCCTGTTTGCGGCCGAAGACCGGACAACCGCCATTCCGAAAAAACTGACCCTGAACGGAATCGTGCTGCCGGCACGGACCAGCGGTCCGCCGTCGATCCGGAAAGCATCCCGATCGGAAACCGCAAGACACCTGGCGGTCAGTTCACTCTTCCAGATGCCCCATGCCGGGCAACCGGACCATCGGATCATCAGTGAAATCATCCATCAGAATAGCTGCTGGGAGTTGTCCGTAACCGACAACCAACCCGTAACAGCATTGCCCATTCTGGAAAAGCTCTTGCGGCGAATGGAAACGGGGCGTTCATGACCTGTGTGGTACTGGGAGTCCGGGTACCGACACCGGACATGGATGGTGGTTCGCTGCGCATGATCCGGTTGCTTTCTCTCTTGAAGGAACAACAGGACACCGTTGTCTTTGTCCCCTGCTTCCCCTTTCAGCAGGAACCGTATGGCAGTCGGCTGACCCGTGACAGAGAACGGCTGGTTGACCTGGGTATCGGTGTCACAGCCGCACCGGAAACACCCGGTACGCTTCATTCCCTGTTTCCGGACGATACCGATCCCCGCATGGTGATCCTCAGTGACGAATGGGTTGCCCATCATTTTCTTGAACCGGTCCGGTATCACTGGCCGGAAACCTGCGTTGTGTTTGATACGGTGGATCTCCACCATATCCGGTTGTTCCGGGAAGCACAGACCACGCGAAACCGGCAGTTGATTGAACAGGCACTGGCAGCACGACAACGGGAATTGAACGCCGCCGCCAGCGCGGACATCACTCTGGTGGTCAGCAAGGCGGAACATCGGATCCTGTCCGGTGAACTGCCGGGGCACGACATTCGGGTATTGTCCAACATTCATACCTCCCCCGACCGGGAGATACCGTCATTTCATGCACGGAAAGGTCTGCTGTTTGTGGGCGCCTTTGACCACAGCCCGAACCGGGACGCTGTCCAGCTCCTGCTCACCTCCCTGCTCCCGGATATCCGCCTGCGTTTGACGGATGTTCCCCTCACCATCGTCGGATCCCATCCGCCGGCAACCCTCCTGCAGACAGATATTCCCGGTGTGACTTTTACCGGTCATGTGCCGGAACTGATCCCCTGGTACGACCGGGCCCGGCTGATGGTGGCGCCCCTTCAATTCGGTGCCGGTATCAAGGGAAAAGTACTGGATGCCATGGCCCATGGACTGCCGGTCGTGGGCAATGAAATTGCAGCGGAGGGAATCCCGTGCGAAGATATGGTCCATATGGCAATCGCGCCGTTGGACCGGGGGTTCGCCAACGCTGTTCAAACGGTCTATACCCGGCCTGAAATCTGGGAAAATCTTCAGCGAAACGGTCAAACACTGGTACGGGAACATTTCTCAGTGGATACGGCCCGGGCCGTCGTACAATCGCTGTTACGGGAGGCTGCCGCCACATGATGTCCGTGAGCGTAATCATACCGCTGCACAACGGTAAACGGTTCATCCGTACCGCAATCGAAAGTGTGCTGAACCAGACCATGCTCCCCGACGAAATCATTGTCGTGGATGATGGTTCGAATGATGGTGGTGCAAACCTGGTACCGTCACATGAACGGATCCGATTGATTTCACAAGCCAACAGCGGTGTGGCCGCTGCCCGGAACCGCGGTATCCGCGAAAGCAACGGAACGCTGCTGGCATTCCTGGACCAGGACGACAGCTGGACACCGGACAAACTGGAGGTGCAGACCCGGACACTGGCAGCAGATCCCGGGTTGGGGTTCGTGCTGGCCCACCAGTTGATCACCCTGGCCCCCGGCGTGGAAAAACCGGGATGGCTCAAGACGGAACAGCTCGGCCGACCGTGTCCCGGTTATCTGCCCGGCACATTCCTGGTCCGGCGATCCATCCTGGATCACGTGGGGCCATTTGACGAGAACTTCAAGTCCGGCAGCGACAGCGAATGGTTCTTCCGTGCGAAGGACATGGGGATTGCCATGCGCATTCTGCCCGAAGTCCTGCTGCACCGGACCATCCACCGGGAAAACCAGTCCCATGACACCGCAACCGCCAACCGCGAATTGCTCCTGATGGTCCGCAATTCATTGAAAAAGCAAAAGGACCGCTCTTGACTGCCATCAGTGTGGTCATACCGGTTTACAACGGGGCACGATATCTCCGGGAGACACTGGACAGTGTCCGATGGCAGACCCGGCAACCGGACGAAATCATTGTCGTGGATGACGGATCAACAGACGATACACCGGAAATCCTGCAAGCCGAAACCGGCATCCAGGTCATCCGCCAGGAAAACCAGGGGGCCGGTGCCGCCCGTAACCGGGGCATCCAACATGCCACCGGTGAGCTGATCGCATTTCTGGATGCAGACGACATCTGGCTGCCCGAAAAACTGGAGATCCAGGCCCGGGAGCTGGAAACCAACCCGACGACCGGTTACATCTTGTGCGGTATCCTGGAATTTCATTCCCCGGATATGTCGGGCGAGATGCGGCAGAAAGTCCCGGTCCGGAACATGGATAAGCCCGCAACCTTGCCCAGCACCGCTTTGCTCCGGGCTTCCTGTTTTGAACAGGTTGGACTGTTTGACCCCAGATGGCGAACCGGCGAGTTCATGGACTGGATACTCCGGGCCCGTGAACACCAGGTCCAATGCATGCTCCTGGACACCCCGCTGGTAAAACGGAGAATCCATGACGCCAACCTGGGCAGACAGGCCGCCGCCGCCACCGATTATCACCGGATCATCAAGGCAGCCCTGGATCGGAAACGGAAGCGACAGGACAGGGGAAAGCCATGAGCCACCGGGGCAGCTGCAGACCGGATCCCGTCCAGCAGATGCTGATCCGTACCGTGCTGGCACCGGAAGAAAAACTGGTTGAACGGTGGGCAGAATGGCAAGCATCGTCCAATCTGGATATGCTGGACCCCGGCTCACTGCGACTCCTGCCGTTGCTATACCACCGTCTCAAGGAAACAGACCTGGATCCGTCCGATCTGAAACCATACCGAAATGTCTATCGCCACTTCTGGTATCGCAATCGGGTCTATTTGAAAATACTGGGCGAAGTTGCCGACATACTGAACGATGCGGACATGACGCCCCTGCTGTTGAAAGGCCTGCCGCTGGCGCTGGAAACCTATCCCGATCCCGCGCTGCGCCCCATGCTGGACCTGGACTTCTGGTTACCGGCAGAACAGCTTCTGCCGGCGGTCGCGCTGTTGAAGGAAATCGGCTGGTCCCCCGATCGTGAACCACCGGCACAACCCGATATCACCTGGCTGGCCGCTGTGAAGGCAATCCAGTTGAGCCATGAAAATGGTACATCCATTGATCTACACGGTAGCATCATGTCGGAGATCGCGGATCCGGATTATGACCGCCAGGTACTGGAGCGGTCTCATCCGACCACTGTCCTGGGCAGTCGGGTCCGCATACCGGCCGTGACCGATGTCCTGTTCCACACCATTGCCCACGGATTGAAATGGAATCCGCTTCCGCCATTCCGATGGATTGTCGATGCCATGTACCTGCTCAACGCACAGTCCGACCCCATTGATTGGAAACAACTGGCCATGGACGCGGAACGAACCAACCTGAGCACCCGGCTCAACCATGGACTGAAAATCCTGCGCCAGTTTTCCGACACACAGGGGGGACAGAATGATCAGTACCGGATACCGCTTCTTGAACTCCCTCGTCGTAGCGCCTGGGAACCGTTGGAACACCTGCTGAAGACTCGCAACCATTTTCTTCCGGCACAGATCGGACTTATCCTGTTTGACGGCTGGCGCCACATCAGACGTGTCCCTGTTATGAAGAAACCCGGGGATTCCCTCAACTATATAAAACTGAGATGGAACGTGACGCATACCCGCAAACTGCCCGTAGAAGCAATGAGTCGATTCAGACGCCTGTTCTGGCCACGTCAGGATCAACACGATCATGACTGATCCACTACGGTGCCAGTTCAGCCACCATCGCTGCGCCTCATCCTGGACCAACAATATCATGCGGGACATCTGTCGCCTGCTGGGACTCCGGTTCGCGGTCGTTCATACAACAGATGGACTGGGTGAAAATCCGGCACGGTTCATCCGGGAACACCGGATTCAATTCCTGGTCCTGTCCAACGCAGACATTTCCGTGCTCGATCAACTGCCACCCTTCAAAGCATTCCATGTTATCCGTGACCCCAGGGATGTTGTTGTATCGTCCTATTTTTCCCATCGCTATTCTCATCCCCTGGATGAGTGGCCGGAACTGGGTACGCACAGAAAAGATCTTGCTTCCATGACCATACCCGAGGGTCTCCATTACGAGATCACAACCTGCCGGGCAAAACAGTTTGCGGACATGATGGCCTGGGACTATGACCGAGCCGACATCATGGAATGGCAGATGGAAGACCTGGTTTCAGATCCGCTCAATGGATTCCGGCAAATCCTGGATCACCTGGAGATTCCGGTCGCTTGCAGGATCGGCCTGAAAGACAATCTCGCAGCAGTTGCCAACCGTCTTTACGCCTTTGGCTGGCATGGATATCATGGTCACCGAAGCGGGCCAATCCGGGAACCGGGCAGTCCATTTAATCGCAATACACTGTCCGATCGACACTTGCGCCGGATTCTCCATCGCCACCAGTTCCGCAAAAAGTCCGGTGGCCGCGAACCCGGCCAGGTAAACGTGTCAAACCACTATCGCTCTGGAAAGGCCGGGGACTGGGAACAGCACCTGGACGCGACTCACCTGGCAGCCATGCGGCATCAGTATCCGGAACTGATCCGGCGGCTTGGCTATGATTGATGATCAACCTGTCCACAGCAGGTTGCCACGCGGCTCGGGGCCCTTTCCCTGACATTTTATGTCAAGGGATGACAATAATTGTCATCCCACAAAACCCGGGCCATCATAAATCTATGATTCTACTCCACATGACAAGTCTGGCACAGAACTGGCTTGAATAGAGCAGGCATACTTAAACCGGTAGGAGGTTTCAGAAATGAAGCAGAAGGGTTTCACACTTATCGAACTGTTGATCGTTGTTGCCATTATCGGCATCCTGGCCGCTATTGCAATTCCGGGTTACCTGGGTGCACAGGCCAAGGCAAAGAGAAACGCGGTTAAGGAAAACGC
>CAZDKZ010000065.1:3199-13382 GCA_964506215.1 uncultured Holophagae bacterium | reverse complement strand
CCGCGATTGTGTATTGTGAGGGTGCATTCAACACAACAAATGGAAAGACAGCACACGGTCTGGTCCGGTTTACCCGTCGGTATGCTGTGGCCGCTGTCATTGACAGCCGGTATGCGGGATCGGATGCCGGTGAGGTTCTGGATGGAAAGGCGTCCGGGATCCCCATTTGCCGTGATCTTTCCGATGCACTTGCGTTCGTTGGCCGGCATGATCTGATTCCCACGCATTTCGTGATAGGCCTGGCGCCGGATGGCGGCCGATTACCCGATCATGGTCGGCAGGCGGTTATGGATGCGTTGGCCCAGGGACTTCACGTGGATGCCGGTCTGCATGATTTTCTGTCGGAAGACATGGAACTGGTGAGTCTGGCATATGAATCGGGTGCGGAAATCCGGGATGTGCGAAAGCCACCAGCCCGCAGTGAGCTCCATTTCTTTTCCGGGGCAATCGAGCGGGTGAACGCATTGAAAATCGCTGTGCTGGGCACGGATTCGGCCATCGGTAAGCGTACGACAGCATGGATCCTCAAGCATGCATTGGATCAGTCCGGTATCCGTGCAGAAATGATCGGAACCGGGCAGACTGCCTGGATGCAGGGGGCCCGGTATGGCATTGTGCTGGATACAATCGTCAATGATTTTGTGGCCGGTGAAATTGAGCATGCAATCGTTCGGGCGTGGGAGGAGACAGCTCCCGACGTGATGATCCTGGAAGGTCAGGGCAGTCTCATGAACCCGGCGTATCCGGGCGGATTTGAGCTGCTGGCTGCAGGACGGCCGGATATCGTGATTCTCCAGCATGCACCGATGCGGTTGGAATATGACGGTTTTCCGGGCTATCCGCTCCATCCCCTGTCGGATCAGATCCATGCCATTGAGTTGATTTCCGGGAAGCCCGTCGTGGCGATTACCCTGAATAATGAGGGTATTCCGGCGGAGAATCTTCCTGTTGTGGCAGACATGGTCCAGCGTCTGACCGGATTGCCTGCCGTAGATGTATTACACCAGGGGCCGGATGAACTGGTGAAATTGATCAAAACGTACCGTTCATAACGATGGAGTTTGCGAGATGAAATCAACTTCTGGAAACGGTAATGGGCCGGTCTCGTTGGATCAACTGGTTGTACTGGACCGGTTGACCGTCGGTCCGGTTGTGGTACAACCTGACCGGGTATCGGCCAGATATTCCGTGACGCATCCGGACGGTCGGGAGGAACAGACCGAACTGGTGTATAAGTTTGAAGAACCGGTTTTTGAAAAAGATGACCCGGCCTGCCTGAACCTGGCGTCCATGATGGTGGTTCAGGTTGCGTTGAACTACGGGTTATTCTGTAAGGAGATCCTGTTTGACGGGGTGTATGACGGTGCCGATCAGCGGTTCATTCGGGAAATGATGGAAAACACGTCCCGGGAAATCTACGTGAACAAGCTGCTGGAGCCCAATCCTTTTTTAACGACCGACAGCCAGCCTGTAGCAATTGAACGGCAGAAACGGTATACGCAGGCGTCTCTTCAGTTTCCGGAAAACGACGGCAATGCCGTTTCCGTTTCCTGGAAATTATGGGAAACGGACCGGAACCGACATGTGGTCCTGTCCAGCGGGGGCAAGGATTCCCTTTTGACATACGGATTGCTTCGGGAGTTGGACAAGGAAGTCCACCCGGTGTTTGTCAATGAATCGGGACGTCACTGGTTTACGGCCCTGAATGCCTATAGACATTTCGAAAAGACCGTTCCCCAAACAGCACGTGTCTGGGTAAACGCTGATCGTGTGTTTGCTTTCATGTTGAGACAGTTATCGTTTATCCGGAAGGACTTCGCCGCCGTCCGGTCGGATGAATATCCGCTGAGACTGTGGACCGTGGCCGTGTTTCTGTTCGGGATATTGCCGGTGGCACGGCGAAGGGGAATCGGACGGATTTTGATCGGTGACGAACATGATACTACCCGGCGTGTCAATTATCGGGGCATTACCCATTATGACGGTCTGTACGACCAGAGCCGATATTTTGACAACACCATGTCCCGGTATTTTCTGCGGAAGGGGTGGAGCACGGCGGTGTTTTCCATTCTCCGCCCGTTATCGGAAATGTTGATTGAGAGCATTCTTGCGCAACGCTATCCCGATCTGTTGGCTCACCAGGTCTCGTGCCATGCGGCTCACAAGGAAGGGGAACAGGTTCATCCCTGCGGTAAATGCGAAAAATGTCGAAGAATTGTGGGTATGTTGCTGGCGGTGGACCGGGATCCGTCCCTGTGCGGATATTCGTCCCAACAGATTGCTGCCTGTCTGAAGAAGATCGTAGCGGACGGTGTCCACCAGGAGGCAGCCGGTGTCCAGCATCTGAACTGGGTGCTTGCTGAGAAGGGCGTGATTGAACTGGAACCGGCAAAGGTCCGAAAGTTGAAGCCAAGGCCGGAAGTCATGCAACTTCGGTTTGATCCGGAACGTTCGCCGGTTACGGGCATTCCTGTTGAACTCCGGACCGGACTGTACCGCATCTGGATGCAGCATGCGACCGGTGCATTGACACGAAAGGGCAGGAACTGGCTTCCCTATGATCCCCTGCGTGATCCGGAGTGGACGGCCGAATACGCGTTTGAAACGGACGGAACCGGGTCAGCCAGTCCATATTGTTCCCCCCACATCTGGTCGCAATTAACCTGGCCTGAAGCAGAAGACCGCTTGAAACGGGTAGATATCGCAATACTGCCGGTCGGGGCCATCGAACAGCATGGACACCATCTGCCGCTGGATACCGATGCGTACGATGCGGAATACCTGGCCCGAAAGGTGGCGGAAGCCTGTTCCGAGCCCAGGCCGTTCCTGTTGCCACTGATCCCTTACGGCGTTTCCCATGAGCATGATGATTTCAAAGGGACCATCAGTCTGCGAAATGAAACGATGGCGGCCATGGTGTATGACGTGGGAATGGCAGCCGCACGGAACGGCATCCGGAAACTGGTGATCCTGAATGGTCACGGGGGGAATGGGCCGGCGTTAAATTATGCGGCCCAGATGATCAACCGGGACGCGCAGATTTTCGTGTGCGTGGACACCGGGGAAACATCGGATGTGGATATCTACCGGTTGATTGACACCCCCAATGATATTCATGCCGGAGAAGTGGAAACCAGTACGTCGCTGGCCTTACGACCGGACCGGGTCCGGATGGAACGGGCAGTGGCATTTGTGCCGGAGTTCTCCAACCGGTATCTCAACTATACATCCAAGCGGGGTGTTTCCTGGTACTCCTATACCCAGCGGATTTCAGAAAGCGGTGTACTGGGGGATCCCACAAAGGCCAGTGCGGAGAAGGGACACCGGATATGGGAAATGATGATTGGTCACCTGGTTGCTCTGGTTGAAGACCTGAAATCCCTGACACTGGATGAAATCTACCAGCGCCGATATTGACGAGAGGAACCGTGATGAAAATTCGATCTGCCGAAATACGGCCCGTGACCATGCGATTGACGGAACCCTATACCATCGCGTACGAAACCGTGTCCCAGACAACCAACGTGTTCCTCCGGCTGGAGACCGACACCGGCCTGGTTGGATTCGGGTGCGGGGCGCCGGATCTGGCGGTGACGGGCGAGTCCGCTGAGAGTGTGGCTGACAGGTTTGAGCAGCAGGTGAAGTCCCGACTGATCGGCGCAGACCCGGAGCTGATTGCGAGAATCATGCATGATATGAAGCAGATTGCCATGTCCGATCCGTCGCTGCGCGCCATGGTGGACATGGCGTTGTATGACCTGCTGGGCAAGAAGGCCGGGTTGTCAGTTTACAGGCTGCTTGGGGGTTTCCGGGACTGCATCCCAACCGCTGTGACCATTGGCATCCTGCCGGTTGACGAAACCCTGGACCGTGCATCTGCGTTGGTTTCTCAGGGTTTTTGCGCATTGAAATTGAAGGGTGGCGCGGATGTGGACATGGATGTGGAGCGGGTGTGCCGTGTTCGGGAACATGTGGGGCCTGGCATCGAGTTGCGTTTTGATGCGAACCAGGGATACAACGAGTCGGATACCATTCGCTTTTTCCAGGGGGTACAGCAGGCGGGAGTCGAATTGATCGAACAACCGGCTCCCCGGAAGGAATTGGATGAAATGGCCAGTATTTCCCGCAATGTACCCATCCCGATCATGGCGGATGAGAGCCTGATGACGCTGCGGGATGCCTTTCGGCTGGCCCGGGACGGGTTGGCCGATATGGTGAACGTGAAGTTGATGAAAGTCGGTGGTTTGCAGGAGGCACTGCACATCAATTCCGTATCCGTGGCAGCGGGGCTGGAAGTGATGGTGGGCTGCATGGATGAATCCGCCCTGGGAATTGCAGCCGGTCTTCACTTTGCACTGGCCCGGCCCAACGTGGTGTACGCGGATCTGGACGGACACCTGGACCTGCTGGATGACCCTGCCGACGGGGCGGTGCGGATCGTGGACGGGATGATGACCCCGGCCCCCGGTCCCGGGCTGGGATTTGATCTGGATTGGGAGAACGTCCGTTAGCGTATCGTTTCCGGTTGTCATTTCCACACGTGAGCATATGACCGCTTGTCCCGGTATGCTACAATGCACCGGTTATGAGAATTGTAGTTGGTGTAACGGGGGCAAGCGGTTTGACGCTTGCCGATTCTTTTTTGGGGATGCTCCAGCGGCATCAGGAAAAGCTTTCGCTGGCGGTGCACCTGGTGGTTTCCGCCAATGCCCGGCTGGTGGCGTCTGCGGAAGGCAGCGCGTTTGACCCGGAGAAGTACCGGGAGAGCTTTCTGCTGCATGATCCGGCGGACTTTTCTGCGCCGTTTGCATCCGGTTCCTACCACGTGGATGGCATGGTGATTGTTCCGGCCTCCATGAGTACACTGGGCGCCATTGCCTCCGGCTTCGGTACAAACCTGGTGCATCGGGCAGCCGATGTCTGCCTCAAGGAGCGGAGACGATTGATCGTTGTTCCCCGTGAAACCCCGTTCAACCTGATTCACCTGGAGAACATGACCCGTCTCAATCGGGCGGGTGCCGATATTGTTCCGTTTATCCCGTCTTTTTACAACAAGCCGATGACCATCACGGACATGACCGAATTCTTCAGCCTGCGGCTGATGGATATGCTGGACATCCGGATTGACCACGATGGCCGGTGGGGGGCCAAACCGTGAAGAACCTGCTGGAAATATTCCGGATGATCAAGATTGAGCATACCGTGTTCGCGTTGCCCTTTGCCCTGGTAGGTGTGCTGTTCGCGGCGGGGGGCTGGCCGGGTTGGCGCGTGTTGGGCCTGGTTGTCCTGGCCATGTACCTGGCCCGGTCGGCTGCCATGGCGTTCAATCGTCTGGTGGACCAGAAGTATGACGCGGAAAATCCACGGACTGCGGATCGTTCCCTGCCTGCTGGACGGTTGAAACGGTCATTTGTCATTCTTTACGTGCTGTTTCACGCTGTGGCTTTCATTGTCTGTTGCGGGTTCATCAACAGGCTTGCGCTGGTACTGTCACCGGTTGCGCTGGCGGTGATCCTGGGATATTCACTGGCCAAACGTTTTACGTCTGTTGCGCACCTGATACTTGGCCTGGGTCTGGCGATCGCGCCGGCCGGCGGATGGATTGCGGTCCGCGGGGAGCTGTCCTTTTCCGTCCTGTTCCTGTGTTTTACGGTCCTGTTCTGGGTAGCGGGATTTGACATCCTGTATGCACTCCAGGATCGGGATTTTGACGCCAATCGGGGGTTGCACTCCATTCCGGTGTGGCTGGGGGTACGCGGTTCACTGAATGCGGCCCGGCTGCTCCATGTGCTGATGATCGGTTCACTGGTCCTGTTCTCGCTGGCCGTGAATGCGGGCCTCTGGTTCAACGCCGGTATCCTGGTAGCGGCAATCTTGCTGATTTATGAACATTCCCTGGTTCGGGCTACCGACCTTTCCAGACTGGATGCCGCGTTCTTCCAGGTGAACAGTATACTGTCCGTTCTGTTACTGGCAGTGACGATTCTCCGGTACGTGGCAGGTTGATATGCAGTTTTCCGACCCGTTCCTGGCTGAACTGGATTTACGGCGCCAATCCGGGTATCGCATAACGCCTGATGACGCGCTGCAACTGTTCAGAACACGGGACCTGGCTGGACTGGGGTGGCTGGCGGATCACGCAAATCGGGATCAGAATGACCGGCGGGTGTTTTTCAACATCAACCGCCACATCAATCCCACTAACGTATGCATCAACCGGTGCCAGTTCTGCGCGTTCTATCGGAAATCCGCACACGAAGCGGGTGCATACGAGCTGTCCATGACCGATATCCTGGAACGGCTGAAGCAGGACGTGGCATCGGGATGCACCGAAGTGCATATTGTGGGTGGTCTGCATCCGGACTGGCCATACGAACGATACCGGGACCTGGTCGCCAGGATCCATGAAGCTTATCCCGCCCTGCACATCAAGGCGTTTACCTGCGTGGAAATTGACCATTTTTCAACGATCAGCGGTTTGTCTGTTGCGGATGTACTGGCGGACCTCAAGTCTGTGGGACTGGGATCCATGCCCGGCGGCGGCGCGGAGATTTTTGCACCGGACGTACGGAAGAAACTGTGTGTCCGAAAAATCAGCGGGGATCGCTGGCTGGAAGTTGCCGCAGTCGCCCATGGGCTGAACATCCCCACCAATGCCACCATGCTCTACGGTCATATTGAAACCCTGGCAGACCGGGTGGACCACCTGAACCGTCTGCGGGATCTCCAGGATCGAACCGGCGGTTTCCAGGCGTTTATCCCGTTGAGCTGGCACAAGGAAAACACAGAGTTGGAGCGGAAGCTGGGTATTACCGGTGCCACCGGTCTGGATGATTTGAAGGTGTTGGCGGTGTCACGCCTGTTCCTGGACAATTTCAGGCATGTGAAAGCATACTGGGTGATGCTGGGGAAAAAGCTGGCCCAGACCGCGCTGCATTTCGGCGCCAACGACCTGGATGGCACCGTGGTAGATGAAACCATTACCTACATGGCCGGGCACAACAGTGACCGGTTTGCCACCCGGGAGGAAATTATTCACCTGATTCGATCCGCGGACAGAATTCCGGTGGAACGGGATACGCTGTACCGTCCGCTGAAGGAATATGCAACATGAGTATCTATACCCTGTTGACCCGGGCTGCATTTCCGTTTCTCAAACGCAAACTGGTACGCCGGTTCGGGCCGGAATATATTCAGCAACGGCTGTACCCCGCTTCCCATATGGCAGGATCCTACGATTTCCTGGTTCATGCTGCTTCGGTGGGGGAACAGATGGTGATACGACCGGTGGTACAGGCATTGATTGAGCAGGGCAAATCGGTTCTCCTGACCGCGGCCACCGACACCGGGCTGGAACGGGCAGTGTCCCATTTCGGGTCCATGGAACTGGTGACAACCGGCTATCTCCCCTTTGACATGAAACAACCCGTGAACCGGTTCTTTGAAGCAGTTTCATTTCAGACACTGGTGCTGGTGGAAACGGAAATCTGGCCGCTGCTGATCGAACAGGCGAAGGACGGCGGTGCGCGGATTGTCCTGGTCAACGGCCGCTTGTCCGATGGTGCTTACCGGAACTATTGCCGTGCGGGCAAGCTGATGGCTTCCGCGTTCCGGGCCATTGATGCCTGCCTGGTCCGATATGAAATCGATGGAGACCGTTTTCGCCGGCTGGGTGTCAAACCGGATGGAATCCGGATCACCGGTAACCTGAAACTGGTACCGGTGGAAGCGCCGGAACCAATTCAGATTGTTGCCGATGCGCCCATTGTTGTTTTCGGGTCAACACGGGAAGGGGAGGAAGCGATCATCCTGGACGGGGTAGAGGACATGCTGGTGGATAACCGGATTTGTGGCGTGTTTGCGCCACGCCATCCGGAACGGGCAACCGAGGTGGCCGCTATTCTGGAAAAGGCCGGTTTGACGGTTGTGACCAGTGGCGGCAGACAGGTGTTTGACCTGGAAGCCGGGGAGATCGTGCTGATCAACGAGACCGGTCGGCTCCGCTCCTTCTATGCAGCGTCTGACCTGTGCTTTGTGGGCGGGTCGCTGGTGGATACGGGCGGCCAGAATTTTGTCGAACCCGTGGCATTGAAGAAACCGGTTGTGACCGGTCCCCACCTGGACAATTTTCAGGATATCTATCCGTTGTTTGCGGATGGTATGTGGCAGGTGCAGGATGGTGCCGGACTTCGTTCCCTGCTGGACCGGTTTGTGACGGACAAAGTGCCGTTTGAAGAAAAAGCGGAACGGGCATCTGCAAGCCTGTCTGAACAGAACAGGGCATTGGAACGGACCATGGAGGTGCTGATTTGATCCGGAATCCCCTTCTGAAACTGGTGATTTATCCACTTTATCTCGTGTACGGACTGGTGGTTCGGCTGCGGAATGGACTGTATCGGGTGGGGATATTCCGCCAGAGACGGTTGTCCGTTCCCGTGGTTTCCATGGGGAACCTGACAGCGGGCGGTACCGGCAAAACACCCTGTACCGTTGCGCTGGCACACGCACTTCACGGGGTGGGTGTGAAGCCGCTGACCATCCTCAGCCGGGGATATGGCCGGCAGAGCAAAGATCTGCTGCAGGTTACCCACGCGGACACAGAATTGTACGGTGACGAGCCCGTGCTGATGTGGAAACTGTTACGGGACCATGCCACCGTGTGGGTCGGTGCCAACCGTTACCGGACGGGACTGCAGGCCCTGGACAGTGGACAGCAGCCGTCCCTGTTTCTGCTGGATGACGGATTCCAGCACCGGAAGCTCCACCGTGACGTGGATATTGTGCTGCTGGATTGCACCAACCCGTTTGGTGGAAACCGGTTAATCCCGTTTGGATTGCTGCGGGAACCGGTGGCAGGTGTTGGACGCGCGGACGTGATCATTCTCACCCGAAGCCGATACCGGAAAGACCTGGAACAGCTGACAGAAACGGTCCGTCAGATGAATCCCGGTGCGTTTCTGACCACGGCGGATACGGAAATTACCGGTTTTTTTGAGCCGGGTTCCGGAAAAGTGCTGACACCGGATTCGCTGAACGGTACCCGGGTGCTGGTATTTTCGGGGATCGGTAATCCCCTTTCTTTCAAGGCAGATATGATAACGAATGGGGCAGAAGTGGATCGGGCAATCGCATTTCGTGATCATGCTGTTCCCTCGCCGGACCGGCTGACAAACATGCTGGGAGTTGCAAAGGCGTCCGGAGCACAGTATATTGTTACAACTGAAAAAGACTGGGTGAAACTGGCGGCGGAAACACTTCCTGAAGGGTTTCCGCTGCTGGTATGTCAATCCAGAATGAAGATTGCACACCTGGACAAGCTGGTGAACCTGATCAAGGAGAAGACGCAACATGCCGAAGGATCTGATTGCAAGAATTGACCGGGAACTGAAAGAACTGGAGTACGAACTGACAGCGGAACTCCCCAAGGAAATTCAGCGGGCGGCTGCGCAGGGTGACCTTTCCGAAAACGCGGAGTACGAGGCGGCGCTGGAAAAACAGCGGATTTTGCAGACCAAGGTTCGTAATCTGAAAAAACGCCGCGCGGAGCTGTCGCAGATCGACCTGTCACGGCTCCCTGCCGATCGGGTGGGATATGGCAGTACCGTTGTGCTGTACGACCTGGACGATGACACGGAAATTACCTACAAGTTGCTGCTGGGAGAAGAAACCGGGGGCGACAATTGCATTTCCATCAGTTCACCCATCGGGAAGGCATTGCTGGGTAAGCGGGAAGGTGATGAAGTGACCGTTCGTGTCCCGGCAGGTGAAAAGCACTTTGAAATCGTTGAACTGACCACGCTCGCGGATCAATAAGTCCCGCTATACCCGTTACCGTCGCCAGAAGGCCGGTGTCAGCAGGACCAGAACAGTATAGAGTTCCAGCCGTCCCACCAGCATGGCAAAGCTGAGTACCCACTTGATCCATCCCGGATAAAATGCATAATTCTCCGCCGGCCCGATACTCCCCAGGCCGGGGCCGATGTTTCCAATCGTGGCCAGTGCGGTGGTCAGGCAGGTCAGGACATCATGCTCCGCCACCGAAACAATCAACGTGACCAGCAATACCAGGAAAACATAGAGGAAAAAGAACCCGGAAATGGCATGGACAACCGAGTTTTTTACCGTTTGTCCGCTGATCTTCAGGGTAAGAATGGCCCGGGGATGGACCAGGTATTTCATTTCC
>CAZDKZ010000065.1:0-3099 GCA_964506215.1 uncultured Holophagae bacterium | reverse complement strand
ACCACCTTGAAATGCAGCGAGAAATTGATGCCGGCCATGATCATGAACAGGGTGATGACACCGTTGATGTAGACGGAATTATAATGACCGACACTGGCATTCATGGGGGAGAAACCGCCGGTTGCCAGGGTGCCGAACGTGTGGGTCAGCGCATCAAACAGCGTCATGCCGCCGGCCATCAGCAAGAGTGTCTCCGCAACCGTGAAGCCGATATAGATGAACCAGAGGTACTTGGCGGTTTCCGTGATCCGGGGCGTCAGCCGGTCCACGGTGGGTCCGGGTGCCTCCGCCTGGATCAACTGCAATCCGCCGATACCCAGCAACGGCAGTACAGCGACGGTCAGCACAACGATGCCCATGCCGCCCAGCCAGTGGGTCAGTGACCGCCAGAACAACATGGAACGGGGCAGGGTCTGGATTTCTGTCAGAATAGATGCCCCGGTGGTACTGAAGCCGGACATGGTTTCAAAGAACGCCTCGGTATAACCCGGTATGGTTCCCGAGATGAAAAAGGGCAGGGCACCGAACACGGAAGCCAGGATCCAGCTGGCACTGACCAGCAGATAGCCGTCCCGTGTGGACATGACCGGGTTGGCGGTTTTCCGCAGCAACAGAAGCAGTGCCGTGGCCAGTATGATCATGGTCAGGATCGGGATAGCGAACGCGATTACCTCGGTGCGTGTGTCCGAAAATATCGCAATCCCCATAGGGACCAGCATGAAGGCAGCAATGATCAGCAGCAGTACGGCGGCGACACGAAGTACCAGGCGCGGATTCATGGGGTGCTATCCAGAAACAGACGTTCCAGTTTGTCGATGGCGTTTTTCTTTGTGAAAGTCATGACTACGTCGCCCGGGTTCAAAATGGTATTGCCGTCCGGAATGATGTCGGCATCCGGTCTGCGGACCGCAAGAATCAATGCGTTCTTTGGAATCCGGATGTCTTTCAGGGCGAGACCGACCACGTCGCTGGTTTCGGTAACCGAAAATTCGATAACTTCCGTTTTACCGTCAAACAGTGTCTGGACGCTGCGTACGTTTCCCCGCCGCAGAAACCGCAGGATAATGTTTACGGAACTGATTTTCGGACTGACCGTGGCGTCAATTCCCAGGTTTGCCGCGACGGTGAGATAGTTGGCCTTGGATACCAGGGCCAGCGCCCGGTGCGCACCCTGGCTTTTGGCATAAACGGCTGTGAGAATGTTCAGCTCCTCGTTGTCGGTTGCGGTGATGATCAGGTCGGAGTCCCCCAGCCGTTCATCCTGGAAGATGGCTTCATCGGAAATATCTCCGTTCAATACCAGTACTTTCGGAAGGGCTTCGGCCAATTCCCGACAGCGATCCGGATCCCGGTCCACCAGTTTCACATGGTATCCCTGGTTGGACAGATAACCGGCCACGTAGCGGCCGATGGCTGTTCCGCCCACCAGGACGATGTGACGGAGGGTGGAACGGACTTTTCCAACCTTGTGGAGGACATTTTCCAGTGACTTTTCGGTGGCAGCCAGGTAGATATGGTCATTTTCCATAACCTGGGTATTGCCGGATGGAATAATCACTTCTCCGTTGCGGATGATACCGGCCACCAGGAACTGGTCGTCAATGGCGGCCTTGATTTTTCGCAGACTCTTGTTGCGGAAGAAGGACCGGCTGTCGACAAACAGTTTGCGCAGTTCCATCTCGGTGTTCTCAAATACGGTGACGTCTGTCGTCGCCCCATGCCGGACGGTATTGAGAATGGCCTTGGCGGCCTCTGTTTCCTGGTTGACCACGAAGTCGATTCCCAGGCTGGGATTGGCAAACATCTTGGTCTTCAGGTAGGCCAGGTTCTTGACCCGGGCGATGCGGGTGGGCTGTTCAAACTCCGCTCCTACCAGGAAGCAGGAGATGATGTTGACTTCGTCTGAGTCCGTAGCCGCTACGAAAAAATCTGCGTCCCCGGTACCGGCCTGCTTCAGGTCGGCGAGATTGTTCCCTTCTCCCCGGATCACCATGCAATCCAGGTGGGCGGCTGCGAATTCCGCCCGCTTGGGGTCACGTTCAATCAGTACCACATCTCTTTTCTCAAGTATCAATTGTTCGGCAAGGTTGTACCCGACCTGGCCGGCTCCGATAATGACGGTTTTCATGCCTACAAGTAAACCATGGGTTCCTGTTGAACTCAACCTGTTTATCCGGATCGGGCGCCTGCCGATCACATCCCTTGTTTGGTTCGTTATATGGTACAATCGGCGACGTCTGAATAGCAGCAAAACAATTGCGCATGAATTTGCAACAGGAGAGTAGAATGGCGCACATCGTTGTGACGGGTGGACAATGGGGAGACGAAGGCAAAGGTAAGGTCATCGATATCCTGTCCGGTGAATTTGACGCGGTGGTCCGGTACCAGGGCGGCAACAACGCCGGTCATACGGTTGTCATTGACGGACGGAAGTATTTCCTCCACCTGATCCCGTCCGGTATTTTTCACGCAGAAAAACAGTGTGTCATCGGGAACGGTGTGGTGATCGACCCGATTGATCTGACCGAGGAAATGGATCGACTTCGTCAGGCCGGTGTGACCATAACGCCGGAAAACCTGATGATCAGTGATCGTGTCCACCTGGTGATGCCCTACCACAAGACCATGGACGGCGTCGCCGAGAGCAAGATGGGCAGCCGGAAAATCGGTACCACCTGTAAGGGTATCGGACCGGCATACACCTCCAAGGTGATGCGGAACGGACTCCGGGGCAGTGATCTGCGGAACCCGGACCGGATGAGCCGTCGCATTGCCGAACAGGTGGATTATTGTAACCATCTGCTCAAGGGCTATTACGGCGCCGAAACACTGTCGGCGGATGACGTGATCGAATCCGTGATGGCGGTGCGGGAAGAACTCGTACCTTACCTGAGAAACACGGTTTACCAGTTGGAACAACTGCGGCGCGAAGGGCGCAGTATTTTATTTGAAGGTGCCCAGGCATCACTGTTGGATATTGATCACGGCACCTATCCGTTTGTGACGTCCTCGTCCATTGTTGCCGGCAGCGTGGCAGCGGGTGCAGGGTTCAGTCCCGTTCATCTCACCGGTGTCATCGGCGTGTTCAAAGCTTACCTG
>CAZDKZ010000064.1:11567-13552 GCA_964506215.1 uncultured Holophagae bacterium | reverse complement strand
ACGGCCTTGTCACTTTCCAGCCGCTCGCCGCCGGCATAGAGTTGACCCGTGTTTTCAGCGGGCACAATTTCCACATATTTGTCACCCAGAATACCCTTGGCGACCACCTTGACCCGTGAGCCCATCGGCAGCTCCACGCCCTGGTGAATGGCCATGTCCACCACGGCATAACTGCCCTCCAGTCGGACACCTTCCACCTGGCCGATGCGGACACCCGCCAACCGCACATCCGCGTCCTTGTTCAAACCGGCCGCGGAGTTCAATGTTGCCTGCAGGGGATAGGTACCACCCTGCTTGAAGAATTCAAACTGACCGGTTTTCATGATCAGCAGGCAGATGACTACCACGGAAATCAAAAAGAATAACCCGACTCGCCGTTCTGTATTCATGCTTCACCTCGACTGGTGTTTTCTTGATTGATTCGTCCCTTGAGAAACGCCCGGATAATGGGCAGATTACTGTTCTGGAATGCTTCCGGTGTCCCGGTAAACACGATACGGCCGTTCTCCAGCATGGCGATCCGGTCCGCAATTTCAAACGCGCTGACCATGTCATGGGTGATGGTCACACAGGTGACATCCAACCCCCGCCGCAGCACGTTGATCACCCCGTCAATCTGATCCGTCATCACCGGGTCCAGACCGGTGGTGGGTTCATCAAAAAGCAGGATTTCGGGGTTCAACGCGATGGAACGGGCAAACCCGGCGCGCCGACGCATACCACCGGATAATTCGGCTGGATACAGGTGTTCATTACCTGTAAGCCCGACCATATCCAGGCATTCACCGACCCGTCGCCGGATGGCGTCATCCTTGTAATCCGTATGCCGACGGATTGGGAACGCGACATTTTCAAACACGGTCATGAAATCAAACAATGCGGCTTCCTGGAAGCTCATGCCGAAGCGGCGGCGGATATGGAACCATTGCTGCCGGCCGAAGTCCGTCACGTCCGCGCCCTCAATCAACACACGGCCGTTGTCCGGTTTCAGAATGCCGATCATGTGTTTCAGGGTAACGGATTTTCCGGTACCCGATCCGCCTACGATCACGAAGGACTCCCCCTTCTCTACCTGCAGGTCCAATCCGTCCAACACCATTTTGGGACCGAATGACTTATATATGTTTTTCAGTTCAATCATGGCATCACCTTCAATACAGCAGCTTGGACAGGAAGAAGTCCGCTATCAGGATGAGCAGGGAGGCCATCACCACGGCGCTTGTTGTGGAACGACCCACACCCTCTGCACCGCCACTGGTACGCAGCCCCTTGAAACATCCCACGATACAGATGATGTAGCCGAACGCTGCGGACTTGATCAGGCCGCTCATCACGTCCCACACCTCGGTATACTCATACACTTTGTTCAGGTACATGTCCGCGTTTTCACCAAACACGTTGACCAGCAGGAAGAAACCGCCGTAAATGCCGATCAGATCAGCCAGGCCCACGAGGAGCGGCATCATGATCAGGCCGCTGAGCACCCGGGGTACAAAAAGGTAGTGGACCGGATCCACCCCCATGACTTCCAGGGCGTCCACCTGTTCGGTCACCCGCATGGTACCGATTTCCGCCGCAATGGCGGAGCCGATACGACCGGCCACCATCAGTCCGGCCAGCACGGGCGCCAGTTCCCGTGTCAGGGACACACCCACCAGTGCACCCACCATGGATTCCGCCTCAAACCGCTTGAATCCCGCGTAGGTCTGCAGCGCGATCACCATACCGGTAAACAGGGCTGTCACCACGACAACGGGGGTGGAATTCACGCCGATCCGCTCCAGCTGCTTGAACAGGTTGAACCCATCGAATGGTCGCTTGAAAACGGAACGCAGCGTGGTCCAGTTCAAGACAGCAAAGTCACCCGCCTGCGATACAAATGCCAGCACGCGGATGCCGATTCGTTCAAGAAACGCCAACGAAACCTCCTTACAGACAATGCATCAGAATCCGGTATTGGAGAACAAATTTGTCGGTTTGACAGC
>CAZDKZ010000064.1:0-11467 GCA_964506215.1 uncultured Holophagae bacterium | reverse complement strand
GTTGGGATATTGTTCAGGAAACGAAGGCGGTCGGTGTCTTTAACGGTTCCAAATTCTATGACGGCAAAATACGGTTCAACCGTTGTGTCATCAGTAGACAAATCATGGGCCCATCGCCGCAAACTCTGACGAAGCAAATCCAAAGTCGAGGCATTTGCCCGGTGTAATTGGACATCTGTCAATGCCGATACCGTATCCTCAAGACCGGGTCCCTTTACTGATAGTTCGAACACATATTGTGGATTGGTAGAAGCGTCTACAGAAATCACAAGAAGATAGGGTGTTGGATATCCTCCCAGGGCTTCTAGCAGCTTTCTTGCGCCCCCGGATCCCTCAACCAATTCGTAGAAGGGCATCAGACCAAGATTGTCCGTAAGACCTCCATCCACTAGGTGTATGTATTTTCTCTTTTGCTTTTCGTTATAACTTGACAGACCTTCTACCAGTTGATCCAGCCGTGACGACTTAGTTGAAAGTTGCCGAACTTGATTCAAGTACTGGATTGCCTCATTTTGACAACCATCATGGTTTTCCAGTACGACTGGATTGAACAGAATTGGAACCGCAGATGAAGCGGTCACCGCCCGTGCAATTGGAAATGAAGAAATATCCGAACATATTAAGTCAAAGTACTCTTGCAGAAAAGAGAACCGAACACCTTTCCCAATGTCTGTTGCATTGATGATGATCAATGGCCCCTTTGACCGCTTCAGATCAGCGAATGTAGCTCCCTTAAACAATAATTCTTCATAGTACCGTACGGCCATCTCTGTTCGTCCCTTCCTGGAGAACCAGATCGTTGGCCGGAACATGACACGAAATAGATCTTTCTCTATGTCTTTTCGAAGAAATAACTGTTCGAAGTCTTGAAAGAGTTGATCTCCATATAGTCCATAGTAGGCCGCTGTGAAACTTCCGCCTGATACCGAACTAATGACGTCGACTTCGTCAAGTAATGAGACGGCACAGCCGTTTGTGGGGATCTGGATTTCCCGGAGAGCGTCCAAAACACCAAATGATAGTGCTGCTGCTCTGGTCCCGCCTCCTGAAAAACATAGAATCACAGTAATGTTGTCCGGACGAGTATCGTTTACAGACGTTGAAGTGCGAATGGAGTATGAATCATAATGAACGTCCATAACGAGTGGTTTGTTTCTGATGATGCCAACAGTGGTGCAACCCGTCGTCATAAGCGCCCAATAGGCCACTAAACATAAGAGCCAAATTGTCCCTCTTGAATTGACTGTTCTTGATCTAGATTCGTCTGAGTCATATGGACATTGCTTAATGAAATTGGGTTCACGAGGCACGGTTGTTTCTCCTTCTTATGATAATCCCAATCCGCTTTAACGGCGAAATGATCGAGGCGGGCCCATCCCGCCTCAATCGTGTTTTGGAGGTCACTCTGGGTTTTGGTGGCCTCCGCCCAGCACCTTGTATAGTCCAACCTGGTTGGCCATCCGGGCCAGTTTCAGTTGAACCAGGCCGGTCAGTGCCTGGAAATGGGTGCGTTGGGCGATCAGGACCGGGAGGTAACTGTCGATCCCCTGTTTGTACCGGGCATCGGAAAGCTGATACGTCTGCGCCAGCGATTTCGTCAGGGATTGCTGGGCCGCCAGTTGCTCTTCCAGATGTGTCCCCGCGGTGAGTGTGTCACTGGTCTCCCGAAACGCCTGCTGGATTGCCTGTTCATACCGGGCCACCATGATTTCATGGTCCACGTGGGCGGCCTTGAGGTTGGCGCGCCGGGCACCCATGTCAAGAATCGGCAGGGCAACCTGGGGCGCGAACGACCAGCTGTTGTTGTCCGAACCCAGCAGATCATCCAGGTCCGCACTGACGGAACCAGCAAAAGCGGTGAGCGAGATCCGCGGGAAGAAAGCGGCACGGGCCGCACCGATGTTGGCATTGGCTGCCAGAAGCCCGTTTTCGGCCATGCGGATGTCCGGACGGTTCAACAGCACGTCGGATGATGTGCCCGGTTGGATCTCGGCGAACGGTTGAATCGCGGTCAGGTTCTTCGGCAGGAGGTCATCGGACACCACCTTGCCCACCAGCATGTTCAACGCGTTACGGTCGGTTTCCGTGAGAGCCCTGTAGGTGGATACGCTAATTCGCGCGGTATCCACCTGGGCTTGGGCCTGTAGCATGTCCAGCTTTGAAGCAACGCCCAGTTCATGGCTTTTCCGGATCAGTTCATACTGTTCTTCCTGGGCTTTCAATGACTTTTCCGCCAGTGTCAGGCTCTCCCGGTCGGCCGCCAGTGTCAGGTAGCTCCCGGTGACCCCGGCAATCAACGATAGCTGAACACCCGATCGGGCATGTTCCGTGGACAGGTATTGCTGTCGGGCCTGTGCCTTCAGGCTCCGAACCCGGCCGAACAGGTCCAGTTCCCAGGACGCGATACCAACGCCGGCGGTATACAGTTCACTCGTGTAGGGGGTTCCGGTAGCAGAAAGGTTGGCCGGAACCCGTTCCTTTTCCCCGGTGGCGGTTGCGGTCAGGTTCGGGAACAACTCCGCCCGCTGAATGCGATAGAGTGCGGCCGCCTTTTCGATGTTCAACGTGGCGATTCGAAGATCCCGATTGTTTTCCAGAGCAAGTGTGACAACCTGTTGCAGACCCGGGTCGGTGATGAACGTTTTCCAGTCCAGCTCCGCAGCCGGGGCTCCGGTTTCCGGTACCTTGTCGGCGGTTGTCGGCAGCATCTCCGGAACAGGGGACGCGGGCCGGGTATATTCGGGCATCAGCGTGCATCCGCCCATCAGCATGAGGGCCATGAATACTGTGATCAGTGTGTGTTTTTTCATGTCAATTCCCCTCCGTGGTTTCCGGTGTTCCGGTTTCTTCAGGCGGCGTGTTCCGATACTTCTTCTTTCCGAATATCCGGTATACCACCACATAGAACAAGGGAATGAAGAAGATGGCCAGGAAGGTTGCCGTGAACATCCCGCCCAGTACGCTGGTTCCGATCGCCTGCTGTGCCCCCGCGCCTGCGCCGGTGGCCATAGCCAGGGGCAGTACACCGAAACCAAATGCCAGGGAGGTCATGACGATGGGCCGCAACCGGAGTTTGGCACCCTCAAGGGTGGCCTGAATCAACCCCATCCCCTCGTGAACCTTTGCCTGGGCAAACTGGACAATCAGGATGGCGTTCTTGGTGGTCAGACCCAGCACGGTTAGTAGGCCGATTTGGAAATACACGTCGTTGGGTAATCCCCGGCCATGGGAGGCAAGGATACTGCCAATGACCCCCAGGGGCAGGGCCAGCATGACCGAGATCGGAAGAGACCAACTCTCATAAAGGGCAGCGAGGAACAGGAAGATCACCAGGATGGAAAATGCGTAGAGAATACCGCCCTGGGCCGTGGCCATCCGTTCCTGGTAGGACATGCCGCTCCAGGCATGCCCGATCCCTTTGGGTAGTTTAGTCACAATTTCCTCCATGGCTTCCATGGCCTCCCCTGAGCTTCTGCCTTCTGCCGCTTGTCCCAGAATGTTTATGGAAGAAAATGCATTGTATCGTTCCAGTAAGGGAGACCCGTAGCCCCAGTAACCGGTGGCAAAGGAGGAGAATGGCACCATCTTCCCCGCTGTGTTGCGCACATGGAGTTTTTTCAGGTCTTCCAGGTTCATCCGGTATCGGGCGTCCGCCTGGACATAGACCCGCTTGATCCGGCCTGCCTGCATGAAGTTGTTCACGTAAGCGCTGCCGAAGGCCGCGGACAGCGTCCGGTGAATGGACGAAATCGGCACACCCAGGGCACCGGCGCGGTCCCAATCCACATCCACATAGTATTCGGGAACATCGTTCATGCCGTTTGGACGCACCGCCATTAGACGTGGATCCTGGGCAGCCATGCCAAGCAACTGGTTTCTGGCGTTCATCAGGGCCTCGTGTCCCAGCCCTGCCCGGTCCTGCAATTGGAAATCAAATCCCTTGGAGCTCCCCAACTCCACCACGGCTGGCGGTGTAAAAGCGAAGATCCGGGCGCCACGGATCCGGGCGAGTGCGCCCATGGCCCGGTTGGCCACCGACCTGGCCCGTAGGTCATCCCGGTCCCGCAGTTCCCAGTCTTTCAACCGGACGAAAGCGAGACCCATGTTCTGACCACTTCCTCCAAAACTCCTTCCGGAGACAGTAAGAATAGACGCCACTGCATCCTTTTCCTGGTCAAGGAAGTGTTCCTTCACCTGGTCCATGACATCTTGGGTCTGATCCAGGGTGGACCCGGTAGGGAGGATTGTCTGAACCATGATAATGCCCTGATCTTCATCGGGCAGATAGGCCGTGGGCATCTGTTTGAAGAGGAAACCCAGTGTCGCTACGACGAGGAGGAACACGACCATGAACCGGGCTTTCCGTTTGAGCATACCGCCAACAACTGACGTATAGTGATCACGGGCACCGAAGAACATCCGGTCAAACCAGAGGAAAAAGGGCCGCAGGATCGGTATTGCATGTTTCGCCGGTTCGTGGCCTTTCTCCACCTGTTTCAGCATGGATGCGCACAGTACCGGTGTCAGAATCAGGGCCACCAGCACGGAAAGCAGCATGGCCGAAATGATCGTGATGGAGAACTGACGGTAGATGACACCGGTGGAACCCCCGAAGAACATCATGGGTCCGAACACGGCGGACAGCACCAGGCCGATCCCGATCAGTGCACTGGTGATTTCTTTCATGGATTTCCGGGTGGCTTCCAGCGGTGGTATGCCCTCTTCGGTCATAACCCGTTCCACGTTTTCAACTACAACGATGGCGTCATCTACCAGGAGTCCAATGGCCAGTACCATGGCGAACATGGTCAGCATGTTGATGGAGAACCCGAATGCCCCCAGGACTGCGAAGGTACCCAGGATGACAACCGGCACGGCGATGGTGGGGATTAGGGTTGCGCGGATATTGCCCATGAACAAGTACATGATCAGGAAAACCAGGATAATGGCTTCGAACAGGGTCTTCACCACTTCATCAATGGCAACGGAAACGAAAGGCGTCGTATCGTATGGATACACAACCTTCATGCCTTCCGGGAAATTGACAGAGAGCTCTATCATTGCCTTGCGTATGTTGTCCGCAGTCTCTAAAGCGTTGGCGCCTGCTGCCTGTCGAATGCTAAGCCCCGCCACAGGGACCCCATTGTAGGATGTAATGTCGCTGTAAGTTTCGCTGCCCAGTTCCACCCGGGCAATATCCTTGATCCGGATCATGGATCCGTTGGGATTGATCCTTACGGGAATGTCGGCGAATTCCTCGGGTGTTTCCAGCATCGTCTGGACCGTGATACTGGCATTGAGCCGCTGTCCCTTTACAGCCGGTCCACCGCCGAACTGTCCCGCCGATACCTGAACGTTGTAGCTGCTGATGGTCGCAATGACATCTTCCACCGTCAGGTTGTAGCTGGTCAACTGGTCCGGGTTGAGCCAGATCCGCATGGCATACTGGCCACCGAAGGTGCCCACTTCGCCCACACCCGGCACGCGGGCCAGCACTTTTTCAATGTTGGACTGGGCATAGTCCCTGAGGTCTGCAGCGTCCATGCTGCCATCTTCCGAAATGAGACCTACGATCATCAGATAGTTTCGGGTGGACTTGCTGACCTTGACCCCCTGGCGCTGGACCACTTCGGGCAGGGAGGGCATGGCCAGTTGAAGCTTGTTCTGGACTTTGGCCCATGCCAGGTCCGGGTCAGTGCCGGCTGCGAACGTCAATTCAATTCGGCCTAGGCCTGACGAGTCACTGGTTGCACTCATATAGAGCAGGTTGTCGAATCCGGTCATCTTCTGTTCAATGATCTGGACCACGCTGTTTTCCAGCGTTTCTGCGGACGCACCGGGATAGAATGCTTCAATGGCGATTGAGGGCGGTGCGATGGGCGGATACTGGGAAATCGGCAGGTTCTTGATGGCCAATGCCCCGGCCAGCATCATGACAATTGCGATCACCCAGGCAAAGACCGGGCGGTCCAGGAAGAAATTGGATAACATGGCTCATTCTCCCTGGCCGGACGCAGGTGCCGCTTTGGGTTCCCACGGTACCGGGTTGACCGAGACCCCCGCCCGTACAGACTGGAGACCATCCATGATTACCCGGTCACCGGCAGACAGTCCGTCTGTCACCAGCCACTTGTGGTCCACTTCCCGGTTCAGGGTCAACTGCCGGTATTCGGCGGCATTGTCTGGACCCACCACGTATGCGAAGGGTTCTCCCTTGGGGTTCCGGCTGATGGCCTGCTGCGGCACCAGGATTCCTTCATCGGTAACGCCTTCCTGTACAACGGCCTGAACAAACATACCCGGCAGAAGTTCATGGTCCGGGTTGGGAAAGACGATGCGCAGTGTCACCGTACCCGTGGTGGCGTCCACCGAGACGTCCCGGAACTGGAGCGTACCCGCAAGCGCGTACGTTGTTCCATCCTGGAGCAGGAGTCTGACCTGGTTCTGCTGTTCTCCATTCGTGGAGATGTGGCCTGATTCCAGGTTACGTCTCAACTGAAGAATCTCACCAGCGGACTGGGTAACGTCCACATAGATCGGGTCCATCTGCTGGATCACGGCCAGGGGTGTCGACTGATACGCCGTGAGCATGGCGCCCGGCGTCACACTGGACTTTCCGATACGGCCGCTGACGGGCGCCTTGATCGGAGTGTAAGACAGGTTGATCGTTGCGGTTTTCAGGGCTGCCCGGTTCAACTGGAGCTGGGCTTCCGCCTGCTGCAACGCGGCGTATGCGTCATCGTAATCCTGCTGTCCCACCGCGTTGATGGCCAGCAGCTTCTTGAACCGTTCCTCCCTTGAGCGGAGAGAGGGAAGGGTGGCTTCTGACATGGCCACTGCCGCACGCGCCTGTTCCACGGCTGCCTGGTAGGGAGCCGGGTCAATCTGGTAGAGAACATCACCGGCTTTCACCAGGGAACCTTCCTCGAACAGTCGCTTCTGAAGAACACCGTTCACCTGCGGACGGATGTCCGCCATCAGATACGCTGATGTCCGGCCGGGCAGCTGGGTTTCCAGCACGACATGTTCGGGCTCCAGAATTATAGTGCCTACGTTCGGGCTTTGACCTTGATGGGTCTGTTGATTGCCATTGCCACAACCGTTCATAAACAGTAGTGCATTAAGCAAAACGAAGATAATTTTCGGCATTGAAAAACGATTGTTTTGATTCATGGTATGTTCCTCCTTCGGACGCCCAACTGTATTTTTAGTCCCCAAAACAGGTCCTGTTGTTCTGGTAGACATGTGGGTAAAGAAAATACGACGATGAGGTCATTGGTCTTGTAAGGTTCATCAGTCAGTAGACCCCTCAACGTAAGTTTCCACTCCTTGCATGAAAAGCGAATACAACTTCTGTGTATCTTTTTCTAACTCAACTTCTTTATTCCTGAAAAGGCAAAACTTCAGGTAACTTCTGGAAGATTCCAAGAACATGAAGGCCATCATCTCCAATTCGTCAGGTTTTCCGTCGGGAATCCATTCCTCCATCAAGCCGCAGCACATGTCAAAGAACCATTTCATGTGGTGCACTAGATATTTTTCTCGAGGGCTTTTTGATTCAAGAACCAAGGAATGGAGTCCTTCCATCTCCCGAACGAGCATCTGGACCAAGTGCCTTGTTTCTTGGAAGAAATGAAGTTGAAGTCGGACAATTTCTTTGATTTTGACCTGTGGGTTCAACTGGGCATTGTTGAAGATAAGCCATGCTTCTTTGTTGAAAGGTTGGAGTTGGTCCTGAATGATGGCCAACAACAGCTCCTCTTTGCTTGTGAAGTAGTTGTATAGCGTTCCTTTCGCAACTCCGCAATGATCTGCAATATTCTGCATCGTTGCATCTGATCGTTGTTTGCTAACCAGATATTGGCAAATCTGCTTGAGCAGGGCCTCTCTTTTGTATTCTTCCATATTGAGGATCATGAGTCCTCCCGTGGCGTGCTACACGGGGCCAGTTTATGACTGGCCCAACATAACGACTTCCCTGCTATCCCTGTGAGGCACCTCTTACACTCGTGGTACTGGTTCGTTCTTATCTGCATTCCATCAAGATGAATAGGCGTCAGATGATGTTCGGGTATTGGGAAACTGCACAGTCTCATCTCCAATCACCACCAATAACGAAGAGCCATGTGAAGTCCAAAATCCGGACTATTGTCATAGGTAATCATGTTTTCGATCAGAGCAAATTCCAACAGCATGTCCGGTTTGATCAGTACTTTCAGCCCAAGGTTGAATTCGTGGGATGCGTTCGAAAGCTCCCCCAAGTTTCGAACATGGCCACTAGACCAAAGATGATTTAGAATCAAGGAGGTACGTTCTGTGATTTGATATTCAATTGCATTAAGTGCCCCGAAAGAGAAGTCTCGCAATTGAACCAGAGTATCTGACGATGCACTTCCATAGACAACGGAGACTTGATGGTAGGAAATCACCCTCAATCCCCAGCAATGAGATAAGTTTATTCCCATTGCAAAATCTAGATCGTGTTCATACATTTCAATCTGATTGTGATTCTTGATACCGAGAGAAAGTCCGCCAAATAGCTTACCTTTCAAGCCCCAGCTGCGAAGAACAGACAATTTGTGTGAGGCGAACAAGCTGATTTGTTCATTGTTCAAGGCGCCAGAATTTTCAAGTTGATAGCTTAGATCGCCTGACTCGTCGAAGACCTGAAAGTGGAAAGCATATCGCGGAACTTCGAGGCGACCACTTTGATCAAAGCCAAAATAGTCATGAAAATTCTGGCTAAAGCCATCCAGAATACCCCCGCCAAACCGGCGGCTACTAAAACCCACCCCTACATTCCATTGATCCGACAAATTGTGGACAAACAGGAGAGTATTCTCACTTTGTTCATAGTCAAGAAAATAATGTGGATCCCTGGCCCAGACGTTGGCTATTGTTGCGGTGAATAGCAGGCTGTTTGGGTGACGATCAGTTAGCATGTCACCAAGTCCGTATGATACGGATAGTCTCTTGATATGAAATGGCGCGAATGAGTGCATTGTCAGGGGTCCTTTAGGTTCTGCGAGCCCCCACGACTCGCTGTGTCTAGCCAGATCCATTCCGTACGACGTAACTCTCGCTGAAGTGACATGAATCACGAGCAAGGTCAACGCAAACTGACAAACTCTGAAAGTCAATCCTTTGATATGGCGGATGGTGTATTTCCATTCATACTCTTGGAAACGCGGCAAGCAAAGAGTGCCCCGCCGGTGTCCGGCGGGGCTCGGGGTTGTGCCGATCATTTTCGGCACATATCGGGAGACCGTTCCGTCTTTGGACGGACGGTATATAAACCCAGTACTTCCGGGTAAAAGCGTAGCCCTTGTTTAGGTTTCCCAAAAGTACAGGGTTGAGGGATTATTGAATTCTGATCGAACAATCTTGAATTAACAACATCCCAGTCTCTAAACGGGTACTGGACAGGTTCTTGGTATTGTGCCTCAGTAGAAAAGAGAGACAGTGCTCTTATCGGAACAAGTAACATCATGTCTATACCTGCTTTGAAATAGATGCTTCTGACAAATGATGTGTCCACCGATTGAGAATGACACGAAACCGGACATCTTGGTCATCTCTTGATTCCGGATTACTCTTAAACATCAATGAAAGCATCAAGTGACCTATCACAAGCATTATTAGTTCGTGTATGGCATATGGGAACGCGTTCAGATCAATCTTAAAACGGAGAGTGAGTCTTTTCAAACGAATTTCAAATTCCTTCAGACTCTCCGTAATTTTCTTTTCAAGTAATTCAGCAGTCTTGGCGTCCCCGATTAAGAGTTGTTCATAGGTGAGAGCTTCCTCCGCAAATCTGTATGGGTTATTGACAAGAACATTAGCAGTGGCCGTAATGGCTTCAGTGATGTTCTCCCACGAATCGATATGCTGTTCCCAAAGTCGTAGAATTTCATCTTGGGTAGTATTCCGAAGCCACAGCAGTGTTTCCTGGACGAGAGCCTGCTTTGATTCAAAAATGTTGTATATGGACGACTCTGCAACACCGACACGTGTCGCGATGTTCTTGGTAGTTAAATTCTGCAATCCCCCTTCCCTAACGAGGTCCACTGCGGCTCGGATCATCTGAGTCTTACGTCGACTTCGTGCGCTTGTCATCCGGTAACCTCGTCCTTCCCTCTCTCATCAGTCACGCATTCTTCACGAAGGAGGTGCTCAAGTTCGAGAACACTTTCGAGGCGTCCAATCAATTGATCCGAAAGCTCGTCCATTTCCTCATTCAACTGGCCTAACAGACAGTTCATAAATTCTTTCTTGCTTTCGAAAAGATCAATCATTTCGTGTGGCGGAATGCCCGTAATTTCGCATACACCTATCGGGGTAAGTTTGTGGATGCCATGTCTTATAATGAAATCCACAACAGTCCGAATCGCATACTGCTTCCGGACATCTGATGTTGTTTCCATAGGATCTTCCTCCAATATATGTAGTGAGTCTTCACTACATATGATAGTGTAGGTTTGGGGTAACACAAAGTCAAGTGGGAATTCTCCTAATCAATAAAGTGGGAGGTACTATATGGCAGCAAATTGTGTTGAATTGGCCGGAATGTTTGGCCTTTGCACGAGTCCCTCGCGTGGACATTCTTTTAGTCATTTGGATGCGGGACGAGGAATTGACCCTCCACGAGATTGCTTTGAGAAAACACCATGAGCAGGATACGGATGACCCATGAGGGACGGCATCTGCACATCATCGAGTCTACGGCGTCTTTGTTTGGGAACCACTCACCTGATACCGTAACCACTCGTGACATTGCAAGTGCGGCGGGCATTTCAGAGGCATTGCTGTATCGTCACTTTGCAAGCAAATATGATCTATTTACGGAGGTCATTAATCACTATTTCAGCGGCATAGCGCTCGTTTGCGGACAACTCCAATCTGTTCCAACCAGCACAGAAAGTTTGATATTTCTTGTGTATGCACTATTTGCATTGACGTTCAGAAGTGTTAAAAGAAATTCGAACGATGCACGTCTGATTAGCCGAATCATGATTCGTTCAATAACCGGTGATGGCAAGTATGCTAAACGAGTTCTTAGTACTTATGAGCCAGTTCATCGGAAGATGGTGGCTTGTTATGAGGAGGCAACGAGAAGAGGGGATGTCGAGGCACCCCAAAAGAATGGCTGGACGCTGTTATGGTTTTGTCACCATCTGGCGGCCTACTTGGGGTTTTTGCACAACGCTGATCCTAAGATCGTTGATCATTGTCATGATAAGGAAACAACTCATATTGAGGCCGTGCGCTTTTGTCTGCGGGGCATGGGAGTGAGCGAATCAGTATTATTGTCTGTGAGCGACTTTGGCAGGTTCAATGCGAAGCTGGAGACCCACTTGGTCGGCTTCAAAGCGGAATAACGAGAAGAAGGCAATGGCGTGCGTTGATTCTTGGACAGAAAGCCAGACTGACCTGCCCCCATTATTCATACCACTTCATAAGTTAGTAT
>CAZDKZ010000063.1:0-14425 GCA_964506215.1 uncultured Holophagae bacterium | reverse complement strand
GGGACCAGTGGCGCAGCTGGCTGGCGGATCACCATCAATCGGTTTCGGTGATCTGGCTGGTATTCTGGAAAAAGCATACCGGTCGGACATGCATCTCTTATGACCATTCGGTGGCAGAAGCCCTGTGCTTCGGCTGGGTGGACAGCCTGGTCAAACGGATTGATGATGACTGCTACGCAAGGAAGTTCACGCCGAGAAAACCGGGCAGCAAGTGGTCGAAAATCAACCGGGAACGGGCAATACGGATGATGGACGAAGGACGGATGCAGCCGGCAGGACAGGTGCTGGTGGAGGCGGCCAAGGCGTCCGGTGCATGGGACGACCCGGTGTCCCGGCCGGCAACGGATACCGTGGTCATGCCGGAGGAATTGGCGGATCAACTGGCGGCCAATCCCGCCGCACGGTCATTCTTTGATTCGCTGGCACCGTCCCACAAGCGGAACGTCAAGGCCTGGATCGGTTCGGCAAAGCGAAACGAGACACGGGTGAGGCGGGCAGCCGAAGCGGTGCGGTTATTGGCCAATGGCGAAAAGCCGGGGATGAAATAGACGCGGAACCGAACACGATCCTGGTTTCACTGGCGGTTTCCCGGGTCTGAAAATAAACACCTGTCTTATTCACGAATATCAATAATGACGTTCCGGTTCAAACCCGGACTGCCATTTCACCGTACCACCATCGGGACAAACGGATTTCCACTGCCAGGGAAAACGAGGGGGTCGGTGTGATAGATCGTGTTGTTTTGGTGGTGAGATTTCTGATTGTGGCGGGCCTGATGCTGGCAGAAGCAGTTCCCGGAATGGGGGCTGCACCGGTGAAACCGGACATTATTATCCAACCCATATTTGCGGAAAACGAAATCCTGGTAGACGGGCGGCTGGATGAGGCGATCTGGCAGGGACCCGGCATCCGGGAATCGTTCAAGACCTTCAATCCCACATTCGGTGATGATCTCGGGGAAGAGACCGTTGTCTGGACCGCGTATGATGAGTATGCGGTATATTTTGCATTCAAATGCCTGGATTCGCGGCCGGACCTGATCAAGACATCCATGGCCAAGCGGGACAGCATTTCTCGGGATGACTGGGTTGGGGTGGTGCTGGACAGCCTGGGTAACCTCCAGTCCACTGTTGAGTTCTATGTGAACCCACACGGCATACAGGATGACGGGATAACTTCGGCGGTCAACGGCTGGGCGTTTGATCCCTCGCCGGATTTTGTCTGGGACAGTGCGGCGGTACAAACCGGTGACGGATACACGGTTGAGATCCGGATCCCGTTGAAGAGCATCCGGTTCGTCAGCGGTGAATCGGTTTCCATGAATGTGATGTTCCTGCGGAATATCAGCCGGTTGGGCATGATGGCCTGCTGGCCGGAAATTGCCGCAGGCCAGAACCAGTTCCAGTTTATGGTACCCATCGCTTATGAAAACCTGAAAAACCGGCTGAACCTGGAAATTCTCCCGTCCCTTGCTTACAACAGGAGCGAACGGAAGGAAAACAATGAAAGCTGGGGCGATGCGGATGATGAAACCAACCTGGGGGTGTCTGTGAAGTATGGGATTACGTCATCCATCGTGGTGGAAGGCACGATCAATCCGGATTTCAGCCAGATTGAAAGTGATGCGTTTCAGGTAGAGGTGAATCAGCGCTATCCGGTTTTCTACAATGAAAAACGGCCGTTCTTCATGGAAGCGGCGGACGCCCTGGATTTTGGTATTGTCCGCAGCGGTATGATGTTGTCCACCATTCATACCCGGAACATCGTGGACCCCCAGTGGGCAGGTAAAGTATCCGGTACAACAGGCAGATTCCGGTTTGCAGGTCTTGTGGCCAGCGATGAGGCGCCGGGGCACGCGTGGGAATCTGGTGTCAATCCCCATGAAGGGGAGGATGCGTTCTGGGGAATTTTCCGGACGAAATACAGCATGGGCAGCGACGATTCAATGGGTCTGCTGCTGACCAGTCATTCGTTCAACGGGGACAAGAACCGGGTTGCAGGCCTGGATTACCAGAAACGGTTTCGCCGCAACTGTCGGTTCACGGCTTCGTTTCTTGGATCCACGACACGGTTTGACGGAGAGGATACCGATCGGAATGATTCGGGTGTCAATATGATGGCGGAGTATGGATCTCGAAATCTTAATACCTGGCTGAGTTTTGAACGGTACGGGAAGGATTTTGCCATGGACACCGCGTTTCTCCGACAGACGGGCGTCAGCAGGACCCAACTGTACCTGGGCCCCAACCGATACCTTGAATCCAGCGTGATCCGGCGGGTGGAACCATACTTTCGATACCTGGATCAGAAGGACCTTGTAACGGACCTGAACGACAGTGAGCGGGCGTATGGTGTAACGGTCTACACCACACGGAACGGTTTTTTCCGGTACCAGTTCCGGGATGACCGGGAACATTGGGCGGGTGTGAAATTCAAGGAACAGTTTTCCTATTTCCTCGGACAGATCCAGCTGACCGGCTGGATGTATGTGGGTGGTACCTATCGGTTCGGGGATCGGATTTATTATCATCCAACGGCCCCTGTACTGGGTGATGGCAATGAGCTGGACTTGAATCTGATGATCCAGCCCATGGATGGCCTGTCTATTGACTTTGAATATATCCATCAGAAGCTGGACAAACCGTCCGATCTGGGCGGGGAAAACCTGTTTGATCTGAAAATCCTGAACTTCCGGGCCGCCTACCAGTTCAACCGGTTTTTCTTTATCCGGGGAGCACTGCGGTACAACGGCTATTCCAGGAGACTGGTGACCGATTTCCTGGCGTCCTATACGTTGCGTCCGGGAACCGTTCTGCATGTGGGGTATGGATCGCTTTATGACAACCGTGTTTTCCAGGATGATCACTGGATTCCCGGTGACGGCAGCATGGAGGAAAAGCAGCGGACATTGTTCTTCAAGGTCAGTTATCTCTGGCGCAGTCGCTGATCAAGACGGGGCAGTTCCGATCAGAATCAGTAGCCCCCGGGAAACACCGGGGGCTTTTTCATGTCCATGCGATGGTACAATACCGGTATCAACTTGTTTTGGATATCGAAATTCAAAATGACGGGAGGATACTGTGAAACGATTCAATCTGAAAGACATGGTGATCGGCTTCTTACTGGCAACCGTACTGTTTCTGGGTATGGCAATGACCGCTGCAGCTCCGGATGACGAACAGTTCTGCAGCATGCTGGACATGGGCAAAGACCATTACTACATTATGACCAATAAGGCGATCTATCACGTGAAGCTCCGTCAGGACAAAATCCTGGATACCAGCAGCGTGGCAACGATGAAGGACCTGAGAAGAGATGTTGTGATCCGTTTTGAATAACGGATCTTGTGTCTCCGGAAGAGGAGAGGGACGATGAAAGTTGTTGCATTCAACGGAAGTCCGCGGAAGAACGGGAACACTGTCCTGATGCTGAACACTGTTCTGGATGAGTTGAAAGAGGCCGGTATTGAAACAGAACTGGTCCAGCTGGGCGGCAAGTCCATCCGCGGATGTACTGCCTGCATGAAATGTTTTGAGACCCGGGACAACCGTTGCGTGTTGGCCAATGACATACTCAACGATTGTTTTGCGAAGATGGTCGCGGCGGATGGCATCCTGATTGGTTCGCCAACCTATTTTGCCAACGTCACTACCGAGGTGAAGGCGCTGATTGACCGGGCCGGCCTGGTGGCCATCGCCAATGGACGGAACCTGAAGCGGAAAGTGGGCGCGGCTGTGGTGGCGGTCCGCCGGGCAGGGGCAATCCCCACGTTTGACGCGATCAACAAGTTTTTCTTCATCAACGAAATGATTGTACCGGGTTCCATTTACTGGAACCTGGGGATTGGCCGGGAGCCCGGGGAGGTGGCCGGCGATGATGAAGGCATGCAGACCATGAAGGCCCTGGGCCAGCATATGGCCTGGTTGCTTGGTAAAATCGGGAGATGAAGAAAATCCGCGTTACCGAAGTATTCTGAACAGTGCAACGGTAAGGAGGTCCGATATGGACCCGAACATTCAGTTTGATGCGCCGTGGGACGGCTTACTCAAGGGCATTACGACGTTCTGCCTGCTGATCCTGGCTGGAAACATTACGGTTGGCATTGTGGCCGGTCCCGAAGGCAACCTGGTCTGGCATATCAGCATGATTGGTGTACCCCTGGTCATTCTTATCCCGTGCATGTTTTTCGTGATACGCGGTTTCGCCATCGATCCGGATGGCATTTCGGTGTTTCGGTTGGGATGGGTGACCCGGATTCCACTGGCGGCACTGGAAGATGTCTATCCGGATGCCGAGGCAATGAGCCGATCGATCCGGACCTGGGGCAACGGTGGTTTGTTCTGTTATGCGGGATTTTTCCGGAACAAGAAGCTGGGATCCTACCGGGCATATGTGACCTCACGAAAACATGCGGTTGTGTTGAAGTTTTCCGACCGGACCGTAGTGATGTCACCGGGCGACCCCGATGCTTTCGTCGCGCAGGTGCGTTCGTTGAAAGGTCTATGACCCGGGGTTCCGCTTTTCGAACAGCGCTTGTGGTGGAGGGCGGTGCCATGCGGGGCGTTTTCTCCACCGGTGTGCTGGACACTTTTCTCCGGCAGGGGTTTAATCCGTTTGATATTTACCTGGGCGTTTCTGCCGGCGCCGGCAATCTGGCGGCATTTCTTGCGAATATGCCGGGCAGAAATCTGCGGCTGTATTGTGATTATTCCCGCCGTCCGGAATTTATCCGGGTGACCCGGTTTCTGCGTGGCGGGCACCTGATGGACCTGGACTGGTTGTGGGAGCGGACGATTGCGGAGATCCGTCTGGACCTGGATACGATTTATGCAGTCGGAAAGCCCCTGCTGGTGTGTGTCACCGATGTGCAAACGGGGAAACCGGTTTACCTGGATACGACCGCTGAAAACCTGGAGCATGTGCTGAAGGCTTCCAGCGCGTTGCCCATACTCTACCGCGGTCGCATCGAGGTGAATGGACGGCGGATGGTGGACGGTGGATTATCGGACCCCATCCCGGTGAATGAGGCCATCCGTCGCGGTGCAACCCGCATCATGGTGATCCGTTCCCGTCCGGATGATTATTTTAAGAGGCGCGGCCCCGGTGACCACCTGGCCGGCCTGTTACTGCGACGGTATCCCGCATTGTGTGAGCAACTGGCTCAGCGGGCTGATCACTATAACAAGACTGTTTCTTTCCTGCGAAATCCGCCGCCTGGTATCCGGATCATTGAGGTCTGTCCGCCGACTGAATTTCGACCATCACGACTCAGCCAGGATGTCCGGGCATTGTTTTCCGGCTACCGGCAGGGCAGGCGCAGTGGTGAAGCGGCAATTGCACGATGGCAGCATGTTTGTTAACGGGTGAACGACAGGGAGGCATTTGATGCGCATTGCTTTGGTGATTGTGTTCATGGTGTTGTTGACACTTGGATTAACCATGCTGTATCGCTCAGTCCCGGTGAACCGGCCGCTGGACAGTGAACAGCGGAAGGCAGTTGTTGTGACGGGTACGGGTGTTTCCCCCACCGATCAGGGGGATCGGAGCGATCACCTGGTGGTGGTGTGGACAGGGGGTGATGCGGAAGTGGCATTGGACATGGTGCTCATGTATACCTACAACGCAAAGAAGCAGGGATGGTGGCAGGAGGTTACGTTGGTGATCTGGGGACCGTCTCAGAAACTGGCGGTGGAAAACCAGCAGGTCCGGGAGGAACTGGCCCGCATGCAGGGGGCCGGTGTTGCCATTATCGCCTGCAAGGCCTGTTCGGACCGATACGGCGTGACGGACGGCCTCCAATCATGCGGGGTTGATGTGGACTACATCGGTACGTCACTGACCGCATTTATCCGGAATGACCACGTGATTACGTTCTGACAGTCGACAGAGGGGTTCCCGTGTCCCCCGCAGGGCAAAAGAAAGGGCCGGTAAGGACCGGCCCCGTTATTGTTGCGCTGTCGAGATTCCGATTACTGTTCTTTGGATTCAGACGGTTTTTCCTGGATCGCCTGGATTTCGATAATGATCCGAATTTCTTCACCAACCACGAGACCACCGGTTTCCATCAGTTTGTTCCAGGTGAGGCCGAAGTCTTTGCGGTTCAGTTTGCCTTCAGCAGTGAAGCCCACCCGGGTGTTGCCCCACGGATCCTTGGCCATGCCGTTGTAGACCACGTCCAGGGTAACCGGTTTGGTGACGCCGCGCATGGTCAGGTTGCCGGTGAGTTTGAAATTTTCTTCATCAACTACCTGTACACCGGTGCTCTGGAAGGTCATCTGCGGATAGGTTTCCGCATCAAAGAAATCCGCGCTTCGCAGGTGCTTGTCCCGGTCCGCAATGTCCGTGTCAATGCTGTTGATATCGATGGTGACGGTTCCGGATGCATCTTTCATGTTGGCCGGATCAAACTGGAAGGACCCGGTAAAGTCGCTGAAACGGCCGTTGACGGTACTGATGGCCAGATGCTTCACCTTGAAATTTACATTACTGTGGCTGACATCAATTTTGTAGTCAGCTGCCAGGGAGACAGCGCTGATTGCCAGCATGCCGATGATTGAATAAACCAGTTTCTTCATAACGCACTCCTTTGGTGGAAGGTTTTGCGGAACATGTCCGCGGTTAGTCAGTTTCCTTGTGACGGGCTTGACCGCCGATACCCAGCTTTCTGCAGAGTTTCCCCAATTGCTCCTGTTCGCTTTCAGAAAGGGACTGGAAGCAGGTGACGATCGCCGCCACGTGCAACGGAAAGATCCGTTCAATCAGGGCGGTGCCCGTTTCGGTCAGGTTGACCAGTAACTTTCTCCGGTCTGCCGGGTCCCGTTTGCGTTCAACCAGCGATCGCCGTTCCAGGTTGTCCAGGACCACCGTAATGTTTCCCGGACTCTTCAGCAATTTTCGTCCAATGTTGACCTGGGGCATGGCGCCAAGATGATACAGGGCTTCCAATACGCCGAATTGACCGGTGGTCAGATCATGATCGGCAAGACGGGGCGTGAGATAACTGTGAATGGTTTCAGTAGAGCGGCTCAGCTTGATGAATGTATCCAATGCCAGCCGTTCCCTTGTGCCGCCGCTGTAATGTGTGCCCATCTTTCGCCTCCAGATCGTTCAAGTTCAAACGATTCAAGTTCAAATATATTGTCGTGACCGTCGGTTGTCAATATAAATTTACAAAAAAGGAAAGAAAAGACGTCGGATGTCCCGCAGGAAGGGGTGCGTTGTTCACCGGAAACCCTGTATAATGTTCGCATCATTCTGATTAATCATGGGGGGAAGTATGCATCTTGCTGATTCCGTACTTTCTTTGAGTGTTGCAGGTACCTCCGCAGCCGCTGCTGTGGTATTGGGGGCTGTTGCGAGTAAGCGTGCACGCCGGTTGGGTGATACCGGTGTGGAGGCTGTCCGGATGGGCATCTGGGGCGCATTCATATTTGCGGCGCAGATGATCAATGTCCCGATTCCCGGGACGGGTGCCAGTGGCCATCTTGTGGGGGCACTGTTGCTGTGTATGCTGCTTGGGCCGGCCCGTGCCTACCTGACGCTGGCGGCTGTCCTGGTTATCCAGGCATTGTTGTTCGGGGATGGCGGCCTGATGGCACTGGGTGCCAACCTGCTCAACATGGGTGCGTTCACCTGCTTTATCGCGTTTCCATTTGTGTACAAAACACTGGCAACGGGTTCCCGCCTGCGGTTGTTCGGTGCTGCCATCCTGGCTTCGGTGGTGGGATTCCAACTGGGTGCTTTCGCATTGACCATCCAGGTTGCGTTGTCCGGAATGGTTTCACTCCCCCTGGGTACCTTCATGGGTCTCATGATGGGGATTCATTTACCCATTGCCGTGTTTGAAGGGGTGGTGACTGCCCTTGTCATGGTGGCAGTAAAGCAACCGCAACTGCCCGGCATCGTGGAAACGGAAGCCCCCGTTGGACGGATCCGACCGTGGCAGGCGCTGGGTGTGCTGCTGTTGACGGCGCTGCTGTCCGGGGTCCTGTCCTGGTATGCTTCCGGAAATCCCGATGGACTGGAGTGGTCACTGGAGCATACCACGACAGGTGTGGCCCAGGTTTCGGGAACGGCGGTTCATCGGGAACTGGGCAATCTGCAGGAACGGACCACGGTGTTTCCGGACTATGAAATGGCAGAGGATACAACAGACGGCATACTGCACGGCGTGCTCTCCATCCCGGGACTGGCCGGTAGTATCATTGTATTGGCCGTGTCTCTCCTGCTGGGACTGATCATCCGGAAACGGAGTGCCGTTCCATGAGATTTGCCTGGCAGCGTCTTCCGTCCCTGGATGATCTGTCCGCGGGAAACACCTGGCTGCACAGCATGGACGCGCGTGTAAAGTTGATCTTGGTGATGGCCTATGCCATCCTGCTGATGTCCGCGGGACCGTTTCAATGGCAGCCGGTCCTGTTCATGGCTGCATTACCGGTTTTCCTGTTTGCGGCAAGTGGACTTCCGGTTTTGCCGATCCTTGTGCGGCTGGGGCTGAGTCTGCCGTTCGTATTGTCCATCGCGGTGTGGACACCGTTTGTCATGGCTGCAGGTACGCCCGACTACCTGGGCTGGGTGGCGCTGACCGTTGTACTGTTGAAAACGCTTCTGTCGGTGCTGATGGTGCTGCTGCTGGCGGCCACTACCCCGATGCCCCGGTTGACCGGCGCGGCTGGCAGGCTGGGTATGCCCGTCATATTCCTCAATGTCATTCAGTTCATCTATCGTTTTCTTGCCCTGATGCTCGGCGAAGCGGGAACCATGATGCGGGCGCGTGACCTGCGTTCGGCCGGTGGTCGGTGGGGGCGATCCCGTTCGTCGCTTTCCATGATGCGTACCCTGCTTGTCCGTGCATCCGCCCGTTCGGCGCGTGTGGCCCGGTCCATGTACAGTCGCGGATATACCGGTCGGTTGGTAATGCTGGACCGCCTGGTGTTCAGACCGGTTGACGGTTTGTATCTCTCGCTGGGCCTGGTTGCCATCATCCTGTTGCGTTTCTTCAATGTTTTCAGTGGAAGGATGCCATGACCCACCATATTCTACGGGCGGAGCAGTTGTCCTTTACCTATCCGGATGGCCATCGGGCGGTTTCGGATGTTTCCTTCGAAATTCGACATGGGGAATCGGTGGGTATTGTCGGTCCCAACGGGGCCGGTAAGAGTACGCTGGTGCTGCTGCTCAACGGTTGTCTCCCGGCGGAAAGTGGTTCGGTGATACTGGGTGACCGGAAGCTGGACAGGCAATCCCGGGACGATTTTCGCCGAAGAATCGGGCTGGTGTTTCAGAATCCGGATGACCAGTTGTTCATGCCCACGGTGTTGGACGATGTGGCGTTCGGACCCTTGAACCAGGGTCTGGACCCGACAGCGGTGAAGCAGCGATGCGTGGACGCACTGGCGCAAATGGGGGTGGACCATCTGGCAGACCGGCCGACACATCAGCTTTCCCAGGGGGAAAAGAAGGCGGTGGCAGTTGCCGGTATACTGGCCATGGACCCGGACCTGTTGATCCTGGACGAGCCGTCGGCTGAACTGGACCCGGCCGGCCGCCGGGCCGTAATCAACTTTCTCCACGGATATGTGCATACCCGGCTGGTGGTGTCCCACGACCTGGACCTGGTGCTGGAAACATGTGATCGGTGCCTGGTGATGGATGAGGGGCGGTTGATCCGGGACGGGGATGCCATGGACATACTCGCGGACCGGTCATTCCTGGAGGCCCATCGCCTGGAGTTGCCCCGTTCGCTGCAGCCCGTTGTGCCAAGGCGGAAACGGTCGGCAGATTCTTCCTAGCAGATACGGGGTAACTGTTCGCCGCTGAGCAGAAACAATATCCGTTCCGTTCCCAACACAGACTGAAGAACCAACCGGCCGTTCAAATCCGGCAGCACCGTGCCGATGATGGTGGCATGGGCATCGGTTTGATGATTATTGATGATCTCACAGGCGGTTTCCCCGTGTTCTGCGGGAATGATGCCCACAAACCGCCCTTCGTTGGCGACGAACAGGGGGTCCAGTCCCAGGACCTCGCACGCGGCATTCACATCGTCCCGTATCGGAATCCTGTCCTCAAAAATCCGCATGTCCTGACCGGCGGACTCGGCCAGTTCAATCAGCGCTGTGGCCAGTCCGCCCCGGGTGAGATCCCGCATGCAATGTACCGGAATCCCGGCGTCGAACAGGGCTCCGATAGGGCCATTGACCGGTGCGCTGTCCGATGCCAGATCCAGTTCAAATCCCAACTCGCCCCGGGCACCCATGATGGCGATACCATGTCGCCCAATGTCACCGCTGACGATGATGACGTCCCCCGCAGCGATTCTGTCCGGTCCCGGCGGCGGAGTTGCAATCAACGGCCCAACGCCGGCGGTGTTGATGTACAGTCCATCCGCTTTTCCGTGTTCCACCACCTTGGTGTCTCCGGTGACAATCTGCACACCCGCTTTCACAGCGGCATCCGCCATGGCCTGGACCGTGTTCCACAGGGTTTCCATCGACAGACCTTCTTCCAGTATGAAGCCGGCCGTCAGGTATTCGGGCCGTGCCCCGGACACGGCAAGATCGTTGACCGTACCGTGAACGGCCAGAGAACCGATGTCGCCGCCGGGAAAGAACAGTGGGGACACCACGTAGGAATCTGTGGTGATAACCAGCGGCCGGTCGAATACCGGCAGCACGGTGCCATCGCGCAGCAACCGGTTGTGATCGTTGCCGAATGCGGCCAGGAAGAGTTTTTCGATCAGGTCACGCATCAATTGGCCGCCGCCCCCATGGGCCATGAGAATTCGTGGATAATCCTGGATCGGTAGCGGGCACGTTCGGCCACTGTAGCGGATGGGTGTTTTTCCGTCCTCAGTCATTAGAATCTCCCGTTGTTGTTCCGTCGGTTCGCCGGTATCGATAATAGGCGGCACAGGCGCCCTCGGTGGACACCATGGTGGCACCCAGGGGATGTTCGGGCGTGCAGCCGGTACCGAATTCTTCACAATGGTCCGGACGCAGACGACCCTGGAGAACTTCGCCGGATCGGCAGCTTTCCGGTTCTGTCACGGTCACGTTGACAATGTCGAAACGGTGGGATGCGTCAAAGTGCAGGTATTGCGGGGACAGTTCCAGACCGCTGTCCGGGATGTTGCCAATGCCGCGCCATTTCCGGTCGCTGACCGTGAATATTTTGCGTATCTGTGCGATGGCCGCGGGATTGCCGTCCGGTGGTACTGCACGGGCATAGGTGTTGTCCAGTTCCGGTCTGTTGTCCCGGCACAGGTTGAGGCAGCGGAGAATGCCCCGGAGAATGTCCACCGGTTCGAACCCTGTGACCACAATGGGGACCCGGTGTTCCCGGCACAGGGGTTCATATTCCCGGGTGCCCATGACCGCGCACACATGTCCCGCAGCCAGAAATCCGTCAATCCGGTTCTCCGGTTCGGACATGATGGCCGCGATTGCAGGGGGGACCAGTACATGGGAAACCAGCATGGAGAAGTTGTCCAGACCCAGCGCCTCGGCATGGGCCACCGCCATGGCAGTGGCGGGGGCGGTGGTTTCAAAGCCTACCGCGAAAAACACCACCTGGCGGTCGGGCAGTTCCACGGCCAGTTTTACCGCATCCAGTGGAGAATAGACAATGCGGACATCCGCGCCGGCTGCACGGGCGGATAACAGGTCGCCGTGGGAGCCGGGTACCCGGAGCATGTCGCCGAATGAGCAGAGAGTGACTTCGGGCAGACGGGACACCGCCAGTGCCCGGTCAATCATTTCCAGTGGTGTGACGCAGACGGGACAGCCGGGCCCATGGATCAGCCGGGCCTTCCCTGAAACGAGTTTATCAATGCCGTACCGGACGATGGCATGGGTCTGCCCGCCGCAGACTTCCATCAGCGCGCGTTCCGGTCCCGGTATGTTGCGGATTTCATCAACCAGGCCGGCGACCAGTTTGGGATCCCGGAATTCATGAACATACTTCATCGTCACCCGGATCCAGTTCGGCCGCGATTTCGCGGAGTTCTTCCAGCGTTTTCAACGCTTCTTCCTCATCCATGCGGTTAATTGCAAAGCCAACGTGTACCAGTACATAATCACCGATAACGGCTTCGGGCACATAGGCCAGGTTGATTTCCCGGCGCACCCCGCTGAAATCCGCGATACCGGTTCGGAACAGGTCGTTGGTTTCATCAATAGCGATCAGTTTTGCCGGTACAGCCAGACACATGTTCGCCTCCATCCGTTTCAATATCCGCCAGTTCATCCGTTACCCGGTAGCAACCGCCCACGGCCTGTCCCAGGGAGATACCGCCGTCGCCGGTGGGAATCCGCTGGTGCCAGTATGGTCGATGACCGTTCTCCAGCAGGGCTTCCCGGGTCAGTTCCAGCAATACGCCGTTTTGAAAGCATCCGCCGCTCATCAGCACCTGCTGATCCGAACCCTGAATCAATGATGCCGCTGTCCGGGCCAGGGTCCGGTGAAAACGCCTGCTGATAACGGGAACCGGAACGCCATGATCCCGATCAGTCAGGATAGCGGTTACCATGGGTCCCCAGTCGGCCATTCCCCGGGTCAGATCCGTCGGATAACTGCCTCTATCATCGGACGCAATGGCCTGGAATTCAAGTGCCATCGCGGCTTCGCCTTCAAAGACATTGGTCTGCCGGATACCCAGCAGCGCGGAAACAGCGTCAAACAGGCGTCCCACGCTGGATGTCATGGGTGCATTCCGGCCGGTTTTCAACAGTTGTGATATCCCCTGCTGCTCCATTTTCGAAAACTGATCTGCCAGTACAGGATCCTTGAACGGATCCCGACCCAGCGCATGGAGCAGTCCGGCAGCAGTCCGACGGGGTTCTCTTACAGCAGCATCCCCGCCCGGCAGCCGGAACCTGCGAAAAGAGCCGGTCCGATGGACCACGCCGGGTTCAATGCGGAACCATTCGCCGCCCCACACTGTTCCATCTGTTCCGTAACCGGTCCCGTCCCAAACAATGGCCTGCACAGGGGGCTCCAGCTGGTTTTCCGCCATACAGGCCAGTGCATGGGCGGCATGGTGCTGGAGTTTCAGGTGGGGCAGTCCGGACGCTGCTGCGTACCGGGTGGAGGGATAGTCCGGGTGCAGGTCGGATACAATGTCTACCGGCCTGATCCGATACAGGGACTGGAGATCATGGACGACGGATTCGAATGCATCAATGGCGGCCGGGCTGTCCAGGTCACCGATGTGCTGGCTGACAAACACCAGGTTTTTCCGACTGACCGCGACGGTGTTTTTCAGTGAACCGCCCGTGGCAATCCGTTCCGGCAGTTCAATGGAGCAGGGCACCGGAAGGGGGGCAAACCCCCGTGCCCGTCGGAGCACCATTTCCCGGTCGGCAATCACCCGCACAATGGCATCATCCACGTGGCGGCGGATGGGACGGTCATGAACCAGGAAGCTGTCAGCAATGGGGGAGAGACGCTTCAGCGCGTCCTGTTCATCAATGCAAATGGGCTCCTCGGACCGGTTGCCACTGGTGGCCACAATGGGTTCATTCAACGCCTGCATCAGCAGCAGGTGCAGCGGCGTGTAGGGTAACAGGATACCCAGGTAAGGATTCCCCGGTGCAACCTCCCGGGAAACAGGGGCATCCGGCCGTGCCCGCAACAGTAAGATGGGATGCTCCGGGGCGGTGAGTGTGCGGGCTTCCCTGTCTGAAATCCGGCACAGTCGACGGGCCCATTCCAGGTCCGGTACCATCAGCGCAAAGGGTTTGCCCCCGCGGCCTTTCCGTTTTCGCATGGTCCGGACACTGTTGGCGTCGGATGCCAGTGTCATCAGGTGAAAGCCGCCCAGACCTTTGAGCGCAACGATGTGTCCCATTCGCAGTGCGTCGGTTGTTTCCCGCAACGCCTGGTCGCCGGTTGACAGAACGGTTCCGTCGCGGTCCCATCGGGCCAGCTGTGGACCGCAAACCGGGCAGGCGTTGGGCTGGGCATGGAACCGGCGGTCAGCAGGGTCCTCATACTCCCGTTGACAGTCGGGGCACATCACAAATCCAGCCATGCTGGTGCATTTCCGGTCATAGGGCAGGGCGTCAATGATGGAATACCGGGGTCCGCAGTTGGTGCAGTTGGTAAACGGATACCGATAGCGTCGGTTTTCGGGATCCAGGACTTCCCGCCTGCAATCCGCACAGGTGGCAATGTCCGGGAGGATCAGGGCGATGGGTTCACCGGTGTCCCGGCTTTCGCGGATCTGGAACCCGGTGAATTGTACCGGATCCAGTGTGGTGGTTTCCCGGCTGATGATCATGGCCAGGGGCGGATGTTCGGTGATCAGCTTCCGTTCAAACGTGTCCAGTTGTCCGGGGCTGCCTTCCACCTCGATGGTGACACCGCGTTCGTCGTTGATCACCCATCCGGTCAGTTGCAATGATGTGGCCAGGTTGTGGACAAA
>CAZDKZ010000062.1:10337-14450 GCA_964506215.1 uncultured Holophagae bacterium | reverse complement strand
CCGAAAAGGGTTGCATGGGGGGGTGGTTCGTATACAATGTTTCGCATTAGTGCCTTGTAGGAGGATTATTCATGGCCAAGTACAAAATTGCCTGGCTGCCGGGAGACGGTGTCGGCAATGATGTCATGGAAGCAGCACGGATGGTGCTGGACGCATTGAAGCTGGATGCTGAGTATATTCACGGCGACATCGGCTGGGAGTTCTGGAAGACGGAAGGAAACCCCCTCCCCGATCGCACCATTGAGATGCTGAAAGGCACGGACTGTGCACTGTTTGGTGCCATCACGTCCAAGCCGAAAGATGAAGCAGCGGAGGAACTGGATCCGTCCCTCCAGGGAAAGGGCCTGGTGTATTTCTCACCGATTGTCAAACTCAGACAACTGTTTGACCTCTATACCAACATGCGCCCCTGCAAAGCGTATGCAGGGAACCCCCTCAACTACAAGGACAACATCGACCTGGTTGTGTTCCGTGAAAACACCCAGGGCATGTATGCCGGCGTCGAATTCCACCCGGTGGAAGATGAGCTGAAGCAGGCATTCCTGAAACACAACGCCAAAATGCAACGGTTCATGGATGTACCGGCGGATGAAATCGCCATCTCCACCCGCATTGTTACCCGGGCGGGTGCCGAACGCATCATCCGGTCCGCATTCAACTATGCAAAGGAAACCGGCCGCAAAACGGTTACCCTGGTTGAAAAGCCCAACGTACTCCGGGAAACCGGGGGCATCATGACCAAGGTTGCCCGCGAAGTTGCCAAAGAATTCCCCGGTATCGAGCTGTGGGAAACCAACATTGACGCCATGTGCATGTGGCTGGTCAAAAACCCCGAAAACTATGGTGTTCTGGTATCCGAAAATCTGTTTGGTGATATCATCTCCGATTTGTCCGCACAGTTGATCGGTGGCCTGGGCTTCGCGTCCTCCGCCAGTACCGGGGACAGCTATGCCGTATTCGAACCCACCCACGGCTCTGCGCCCAAGTATGCCGGACAATACAAGGTCAACTCCATGGCCATGCTGCTGACCGTCAAGCTGATGCTGGACTGGCTCAAAGAAACCGGAATGGCGGAACGCCTGGAAAAAGCCATTGCAGAAGTGATTGCCGAAGGCAAGGTCCGTACCTATGACATGGGCGGAACCAACACCTCGCTGGAAGTAGCAGAAGCGGTTATCAGCAAGCTGTAACGTCCACCCTGCACTTATACCTGGAAGCACCCGTTTCGGCGGGTGCTTTTTTTGTGCGGAAACACGGGCACAAAACACCGGAAACAACCGACCCCTCCGGCTTCAGGACAGGTTCCCTGTGATAGAATGAGGGCCATGAGTGAACGAATTCTGATTGTAGACGATGAACAGGATATTGTAGAAGCGATTGCGAATATTCTCGCCCTGGAAGGGTATGCCACCATCCAGGCCAACCGGGGTTACGACGGTGTCAAACTGGCCCTGTCCGAGCAACCGGACCTGACCATCCTGGACGTCAAAATGCCCGTAATGGATGGCATGGACACCCTCCAGGAAATGCGGCGCCAGGGCTTTGACAAACCGGTGATTATCATTTCCGGTCATGGTGACGTGAAGACAGCAGTGGAAGCGGTACGGCTGGGCGCATTCGATTTCCTGGAAAAACCCCTGTCCCAGAACGGGTTGCTCATCGCGGTACAAAATGCCCTGCAGGCATCCCAACGATCGGAAACGGAGGATGACCGTTCAGATACCATCATCGGTCAGGATCCATCCTTCCTCAGTTGCCTCAAGGTGGCAGAACGGGTGGCAGCCACCTCGGCGCCGGTGCTGGTCACCGGAGATACCGGCACGGGGAAAGAAGTCGTTGCCCGTTACATCCATGACCGCAGCAAACGAAAAGGGCCGTTCGTCGAAGTCAACTGCGCGGCCATCCCGGAAGAACTGATTGAAAGCGAACTGTTCGGCCATGTAAAAGGCTCGTTTACCGGCGCTATTTCGGATAAGACAGGCAAGTTTGTCGCTGCTGACGGGGGCACCCTGTTCCTGGACGAGATCGGCGATATGTCATTGAAAACCCAGGCAAAAGTCCTGCGTGCCATCCAGGAGAAAATCATCATTCCTATCGGGACCAACACACCGGTTACCGTCAATGTGCGGATCGTCTCCGCCACCAACAAGGATCTGGCCGAGGAAATCCGGGAGAACCGCTTCCGGGAAGACCTGTATTACCGCCTCAACGTTATTGAAATGCGCATGCCCGCCCTGTCCGAACGGCCCACTGATATTCCATTGCTGGTGGATCATTTCGGACAGATATTCGGCAAGGAAAATGGATTGAAATCCGTTGAATTCAGCGAAGAAGCCAAAACGCTCCTGGCCGGGCGCTCCTATCCCGGCAATATCCGCGAATTAAAGAACCTGGTGGAACGGATTGTGGTGATTGCGCAGAAGGGATTGATCAGCGACAAGGACGTTCAGATGATCCTGGACAACCGGTTTGAAATCCCCACTGAACCCATGGTCCAACCGGTAACCCGGCCCACCAGTCCGTGTGAGTCCGATTTCTTCAAGATCAATTCACTGAAAGAATTCCGGGAAAAGACCGAACGGCAGTTCATCATCGAAAAGCTGAAACAGAACGATTTCAACATTTCCCGGACGGCTGAGGTGATGGAAACTCCCCGAAGCAACCTGTACAAGAAACTCGAACAATACCAGATAGATGTGAAAGAGCTGGAGGAATACTATGGGCGAAACGTCTAGAATTGCGGAAGCATTGTTGAATATCCGGGCGGTTGCCCTGTCACTGGACCCGCCGTTCACCTGGGTATCGGGCATCCGGTCGCCCATTTATTGCGACAACCGGCTGCTGATTTCCCATCCCGCGGAGCGGACACTGGTGGTGGATCGCTTCGTGGAACAGATTGAAGCCATGACGGTCAAGCCGGATGTGATCGCCGGAACAGCCACCTCGGGCATTCCCTTTGCCGCCTGGGTTGCCGATCGCCTGAACCTCCCCATGGTGTATGTCCGGGCAGCGAAGAAAGAGCACGGCAAGGGGAAAGCGATTGAAGGTCACCTGGCGTCCGGTGCGAAAGCACTGGTTATCGAAGACCTGATTTCCACCGGAAAGAGTTCGGTTGCGGTTGTGCATCATCTGAAAGATGCGGGCGCAGAAGTGATCGGTGTGCTGGCCATTTTCAGCTATGAGATGGCCAAGGCGGCAGCGACGTTTGCGGACGTAAACCTGGAGCCCCAACCCCTGGAAACAATTTCTTCCCTGCTGAAACTGGCCGTGGACCGGGGAGACCTGGGACAGCAGGAAGCGGACATTATCAACGATTTCCGCAATGACCCGCCGGGATGGTTTGACCGGAATTTTGAAAAGTGACATGTCCTTGAAACTCCGCAATCCGATTCGAAACCGACACCTGAAACTGATCCTGTTGGCGATTATTGTCGGAATCTGCGCCGGGCTGGGGGCGGCGGCAATCCGCTATATGATCAAGTACGGCACCATCCTGTTTTTCGGAGTATATGACAATTTCCTTCACTCCGTGCAGGACGTGGCGCTCTGGCGTCGCCTGGCGGCACCGGTGATCGGGGCGGCAATCGTGGGACCGCTCATTTACTTTTTTGCCAAGGAAGCCAAGGGTCATGGGGTGCCGGAAGTCATGCTGGCAGTGCTGCTGCGTAACGGTCGAATCCGGAAACGGGTTGCATTTGTCAAGGCAATCGCATCGGCCATCACCATCGGTTCCGGCGGTTCCGTCGGACGCGAAGGACCCATTGTCCAGATCGGTTCTTCGCTGGGGTCCACCGTGGCCCAGAAGTTCGGCCTGGAAAAGCGGGACACCGCAACGCTGGTCGCCTGTGGCGCAGCCGGCGGGATTGCCGCAGCGTTCAATGCGCCGATCGCGGGCGCCCTGTTTGCTGTCGAGATCATCCTGGGTGACTTCGGGGTTGCGGCCTTAAGCCCGATCATCATCAGTTCGGTCATTTCCACAATTGTGGCCCACAACCTGGAAGGGAACCTGGTGGCATTTTCGGTCCCCCCATATGCCCTGAACACGCCCTTTGAACTGATTCCCTACACGGCGCTGGGGATTGTTGCGGGACTGGTGGCCGTCACTTTCATTGT
>CAZDKZ010000062.1:0-10237 GCA_964506215.1 uncultured Holophagae bacterium | reverse complement strand
TCCGGTGGGGTATTTGCCCCTTCCCTGTTCATTGGAGCGGCGACCGGCGGTGCGGTGGGCATTCTCACCGGACAGATATTCCCCCAGGCCGCATCATCCGGTACCTATGCACTGGTGGGGATGGGTGCCCTGGTTGCGGCAACCACCCAGGCCCCCATTACCGCCATTATCATTATTTTTGAGCTGACGCAGGATTATCACATCATCCCGCCGCTGATGTTCACCTGCATTATCAGCACCCTGATTGCGACCGCTGTCAAGCAGGAGTCCATCTATACCCAGAAACTGCATCTGAAAGGCATCTCCCTGAAAGAAGGCAAAGAAGAGTCCATTTTGAAGGAAATCCCGGTCACACGCATCGTGCGGGAGGGCACCTTCTTCCGAGAGGATATGAATCTGCGGAACATTATTGACGTGGCACTGGAAAGTACCCAGACGGTGTTCCCGGTACTGGACGGGGACAATGTCCTCCGGGGTATGCTCACACTCAATGATCTGAAAACCGTGTTCTATGAACGGGAAACACTGGCCGACCTGGTCATCGCGGAAGACGTGGCCTCGGACCCTACGTTCCTTACACAGAAGGCGTCCCTTCACAATGTCATGGAACTGAACACCCGACGACTGCTGGAAGAGGTTCCCATTGTGTCCAATACACGTGAGCGCAAATACCTGGGCATGGTGTTTGTGTATGATGTGATCGGACTGTATAACTCGGAAATTCAGAAGCGTGACCTGGCACTGGCATGCGTTACCCGGAAGAAATACAAGGACATCACCGAAGGCATTTCACTGGGTGAAGGATATCGATTGACGGAAATTGCCCTACCGGAAAGCTTTGCGGGGCAGTCCCTGAAGGAACTGGCATTCCGCAACCGGTTCAACCTGGAGATTATCCTGATTAAACGATCCGGAAAACCGGACCTGATCCCGGACGCGGAAACGTCGCTGGCAGCCGGAGACCATGTCGTGGTGGTGGGTGTGTTGGACGATATCAAGTCATTCAGAAAGTCGGTATCCCAATGACAGGTCACACCCCCTCCTGGATCACCATCGACCCGCAAGCCCTGGTGCAGAACCTGCAGTTTTTCCGGAACAGGATGGGGAACAAGAGTCGGTTGTTTCCAGTCATCAAGTCCAATGCTTACGGGCATGGGATGAATCTTGTCGCAAAATTACTGGAGAAACAGGCAGATGGGTTCTGCGTACATGCGGTTCAGGAAGCACTGAAACTGAATACGGAAAAACCCATACTGATACTGGGTCACCTGGGAAATAATGTGGAGGTACTGGCCCGTGTACTGCAGCATCCCGGCATCATGCTCACCATCAGCAGCCTGGATCAACTGGAAGCCGTTACGGCGGCCGCGAAAGCCGCTGAAAACCGTCCCCGGCTTTATGTAAAACTGGAAACCGGTACCAACCGATTGGGGCTGATGCCGGAAGATGCACACGCTGTCATCCACCGGATCAAAACGGAACCGGCACTGCAGTTTGCCGGTGTTTCCACCCATTTTGCCAACATTGAGGACACAACGGATCATGCATTCGCCCGCAGTCAACTGGACCGGTTACTGGCGTTCCGTGATCAACTGGGAAGCACCGATTCCGTTGAATTACATGCCGCCTGCTCCGCCGCAGCCCTGCTCTTCAATGATACCCACCTGGACCTGGTTCGCCTGGGCATCTCGCTGTATGGCTACTTTTCCAGCCGGGAGACACTGGTCTCGTATCGCCAGTCCACGGGGAAGACCGCCAACGGGCTTACACCGGTACTCAGCTGGTTTACCCGTCCCATCCAGATCAAGGCCGTTCCCGCCGGTGCTTACATCGGTTATGGCCTGACCTACCGCACACCCCGGGATTCCTGTATTGCCGTGCTGCCGGTGGGATATGCGGACGGGTATGACCGTGCCATTGCCCCGGCCGGACACGTGCTGGTAAACGGACAGCGTGCCCCCATCCGGGGACGCATCTGCATGAATATGTTCATGGTGGATGTTACCGACATCCCCGATGTTACCCGGGAAAGCCGGATCACCCTGCTGGGGCGGGATGGGGATGAGCAGATCACCGCAGAAACCCTGGCCGATTGGGCGGGAACCATTCACTATGAACTGCTGGCCCGGATCAGCCCGGAAATTCCCCGTGGGATACTGGAAACCGGATCATGACAACGGACGACAAGCCATGCGTAACCTGAAACTGGTTGTCGCATACGACGGCACCGGATATGCGGGTTGGCAGTTTCAACCCAACGCCCCCACCGTCCAGGGGATTCTCAAAGATGCCGCCGCCATCATCCTGGACCATCCGGTCACTGTCCACGGTGCCAGCCGAACCGACGCCGGTGTCCATGCCCACTACCAGGTGGCCTCGCTGAAAACAACCGTAACGCGGAAACCCGAACTGATCGCCAAAGGTCTCAACGCAGTATTGCCCCCGGATATCCGGGTCATGAACGTAACAGACGTGCACGACAGTTTTCATCCCCGCTTTGATGCCATTGAGAAAACCTACCGGTATCGGCTGTTTTCCGGTCCGGCGCTGATGCCCACCGAACACCGGTTCGTTCACCATGTTTTCGGCCGGATGGACCTGGATGCCATGGTGGAAGCCGCGGCGCTGTTCACCGGAACCCATGACTATTCATCATTCCGGGACGCCAAGTGCACCGCCACTTCCACGGTGCGATCCATATCACAATCCAATCTTAATATCTTGAACGACGGGTTCTTGGAATATATAATTGTCGGGAATCGATTCCTGCATCACATGGTCCGGATTATTGTGGGGACATTGATCTGGGTCGGCAAGAAGAAGTTTTCTGCCGATGATATCCATGAAATTTTTGAGCAGAAAGATCGACGATACGCCGGGCCCACGGCTCCGGCTCATGGTTTGTTTCTGGAACATATTATTTTCAAGGAGGGAGACACATGTCCAAGACAATCTGGGGTGTGATTCTCAGTATGGCACTGCTATTCGCCACCGGCTGCAACCTGATGGAAAAGAGCCAGGTGGAAAAAATGCAGAAGATGGCCGCCCAAATCGACCAATTGAATGATGATCTCAAGCAGAAAGAAGAAAGTTATCGTAAAATTCTCACCCAGTACGGGTTGAAAGGTGACCAGGAGCTGACGGAAGAGCAATGGGAAATGCTTGCGCTGACCGACGAGCAGCGCCGGATGTTGCAGGACCGTCTGATACAGGAAAAAGACTCCTCCTATGGCACCATGATCCAGGAAGTATTGGACATGGATCAGGAGATCAAGGATCTGCGGGGGGAAATCGACCTGCTCCGGGAGCAGCTGCCCAAACCGGTTGTGGTACAGTCCGGTGACAACCACTTTGACCTGAGTATGTCATTCCTGATGGACCAGAAAGGGCTGAGTGCCGAAGAAGCCCAGCGACTGACCGAGCGGTCCAACCTGCTGGAATACCTGCTGCCGGGTTTCGAAGTCTGGTTGTTCTATGATGGCGGCGTGTTCGGCACTTTCGTTACCCAGGGAACCGCCGAACAGAGCCCCAACCAGATCAAGCGGTACTACAAGACCAAGCTGATCAACGAACGGGACAAGGCACGCCAGGAAGCCACAGACCTGTCCACCGAAGTGGATGGCCTGGAAGCCCGGAAGGCAGAACTGCTGGGCCAGCTCACTGAACTGGAAAGCATGCGGGACATGCTCAACCAGCAGGTCAACCAGCTGACCAATCAGAACACCCAGCTCACCGAACAGAATTCCGACAAGGAACGTCGACTGAACTCGATTTTCTTCCACATCGGCAGCTACAAGCAACTGAAACAGGACGGTATCGTGGGCCGGGTCCTGCTGGGGAAGCCGCAACTCAAGAATTTTAATGCTGTGAAATTCAATAACACCATGGACCTGCGTGATTCCGACGCAATGAACATTACAGCAGAACAGGCGGGACTGGAAAAAATCAACCGGATTTATGTCATGCCCCGTTCTTTTGTCAAGGATGTGGACTATAAGATCGACTATGGCCCGGACGGATCCAGTGCTGTCATGTACATCGTGAATCCGGAAAAATTCCGGATGAGTCGCGTACTGCTGGCCGTTCGCTGAGACCGTGCATGCGTCCCATTCATGTCGCACTTGTCGGTCCGGCAGTTCCGTCAGCACAGGACCTGGCAAACCGTTTGCGTACGGAAGACATTGAATGTACAGCTGTTTCTGATATTGAGTCTGTTACAGACCCGGGGGCTTCGGCCCCCGATCTCTTTCTCATTGACGATGCCATCCTGGGACAGAGTCCCCAACACCTGCCCACAGAAACACCCATCATTCTGCTGGAAACCGGAGAAGAGCGGCCCGTGAGCACATCCGGTTTGATTCAAACCATCTCCAAGACAGCTGACATTGACAAGATTCAAACCTTGATTCGTCACATGCTGCGGCGGAGAACAGTATTGGTGGTGGATGACAGCAGCTATTTCCGCGACACCATATCAAACGAATTTGAAACCCCGGGCTTTGCAGTTAAAACCGCTACCGATGGTGCCCAGGCATTCAAAATGGCACGGGAGCTGAATCCCGACCTGATCACGATGGATGTTGAAATGCCGGGGATGGATGGCTTTACCGCCTGTGAACTCCTGCGAAAGGACAACAGAACGGCCCACATCCCCATCGTTTTTGTCACGACCAAGGATTCTGAAAGTGATCTGGAGCGTGGTTTTCGTTCCGGTGCCGTGGAATTCTTCGTCAAACCGTTTGAACCCGGAACGCTGCTGCGTTATGCAACCCGCCTCATCTGGCGGCTGGAATCCAGGCGCACATACCGGTTGGGCGTGGTGGACCCCAATACCAATTCCGCGGGCATTGTGGCCCATATCCTGAAGAAGAACGGCTTTGATGTGGAACGGCATCATTCCGTGCAGGGACTGGCCGACAGCCTGGGCAATAACCTGCCGAAACTGGTTATTCTGAACCTGGATTGTGATAATGCGGATCCGGAGTTTCACATCTCACAGGCCCGTTCGCTGTGGCCCGACACACCGGTAATCGGCTTCACCCGGAAGGACCAGAAATCCATCATTATCCGTGCACTGCAAGCCGGCGCCGTGGATTATCTCCATGCACCTTTCGTGGAAGAAGAATTACTGCGCCGGGTGGAAACCCACCTGCAGTTCCATGCCATGCTGCGCCAGCTCAATGACGCCAACCAGCGTCTCCAGCAACTGTCCGTCACCGACCCGCTTACCGGTCTTTTCAATCGCGGATTCTTGAACCGCGTGTTGAACCGCGAAATCCGCAAGCTCACCCGTACAGACGATTGGCTGAGCCTCATCCTGATGGACATCGACCACTTCAAGCAGATCAATGACCGGTTTGGACATCCGGCGGGGGATGAAGTACTTGTGGAACTGGGGAATATCATGCGGTCCATTACCCGTGAAAACGACTGTTGCGCCCGGTACGGTGGAGAAGAATTTGCGATACTCCTGCCATCCACCGACCAGGACGGTGCATCTGTCCTGGCGGAGCGACTTCGCATCGCTGTCGAGCAGTGCTCTTTTCACTGCGCCGAAACCACCTTGAATATCACGGTCAGTTGCGGAACACATAGCATCCGCAATTTTATGGATGGTGCAAATCTGCTAAAATATGCCGACGAAGCACTGTACAACGCAAAGCAGACCGGACGTAACAGGGTGTCAACGTATGAACACATTTGACCAGAAAATCAACCGTACCCATTTCGTTTTTGTGATTACATCCCTGGCAATCCTTGTCTCGCTGCTGTTCTTCCGCTTTTCTCCCCTGACTCTCCTCCTGGTGATCACATCCTTGGCGCTGATTATCGGCGGCTATGTCTGGCGACTGATCAATCTCCGGAAACGGGAACAACAGGAACGTCACCAGCAGATTCTGTACCTTGCGGAGCAGATCAGCACCCTGCAGGCCGGTCCGGAAACCCGATCCCGCCTGATCAGCCGGGAGCTCACACCGCTCACGGAAGCGGTTCGGGAATTGATGCAGCACCAGGAAAGGGAAAAACAGTCCCAACAGGCTACCGGAACAGTCATCTGTGATACGACTGACCGGGTGGCAGATCGTCTGGATATGGCCCGTCAATTGGCCGGCCAGCTTACCGGATTGTGGCAGGAAGTACAGGCCATACGGCCCCACGTTCATGCTGTTCCACCGGAATCAGCGGAACAACTGTCCCTTGCGGAACAGATCAATCGCATTCGTTTCGAATTGGAGAACTTTCAACAGGTACCCCGGGAAATGGTTGAATTGCTCAAGCACACCTTTTCCACCTATGCGAGGGAACAATCCCGACAGGCAGAGATTCACAACCGATTGATCACCGATGTCACCGAACAAACTACCGGGCTGCAGCCCCGTCTCAAGCGCCTTTCAAACCTGCTGCAGGACAGTCGAACCCAACTGGCATCGGTTCACGAATATGCAAATACCATGGACACCCGGCTGGATAACCTGGAACAGGCCAGGACGGATGCCATTGTTCAGTTGAAATCCCTGTCCGACCGGGTGGCCGATATTCACGGGCAGATTGATCGCATCCCGGACACGGTACGGGACCTGGGAACAAGCCTGACCGATCTGTCAGCTGTTGTCAGTCGTTCCCGAATCTTGAACCTCAATGCCTCCGTGTTTGCAGCGGAAGCCGGTGAATTCGGTGAGGGGTTCCGGACGATTTCCAACGAGATGAAGCAGTATACCGAAGAAACCGCAAGGCTTGTGGATCAATTGGACACGCAAAGGGGTGCCGTATCCCGTCTCACAGAAGGACTCCATGGTAACCTGCACACCCTTTCCGTCCGCCTTTCGGGCATCCTGGACGCAGCGAATAGCGCAACGGTCACCACAGACGAACAACGGGGAAACCAGTCCATGGAATCCTTGCGGAACACGCTGAACACCCAATTTGATGAACTGGCCCAGCTGTCCGATCAACATCAACATCTCCATCAGGTCACCCAGTTGGCCAGGAGTAATGCTGCGCAACCCGGTGCAGACCCCGCCGAACTCCGTTCCCGGATCGACAGGATGGTGATCGAGGCCGATCGTTTTTCCGAGCGCATCTCTACCGAAGTCCCCAATCTACTGAAAGAATTCGGCACCGTACTGGACCGGGTCACCGATCTCCACCAGAACCTGAACCGGATCCATGCGCTCATTGATCACATCAACGCTTCCGGCATATCGGAAGAAACCCGTCAGGTACTGGATGCCCTGTCCGGATCCGACAATCAACTCCTGCGGGACATCCCCAAACTTCTGGGGAAATAGACGCAAAACAGCTATACTGGAAACGACACTGAGGAGGATAAATCATGTTCAACAAAGTTACCTTGATCGGAAGATGCGGAACTGACGCCGAAATCCGATACACCCCCAACCAGACCAAGATTGCCAATGTCCGCCTGGCCACCAGCCGAGCCTGGACCGACAATACAGGAAATCGACAGGAAAAGACGGAATGGCACAATATTGTCATGTGGGGACGCCTGGCAGATCGTGCGGAAAGCATGATCACCAAGGGTTCACTGATCATGGTGGAAGGTTCCATCGAATATTCAAACTGGCAGGACAACGAAGGCAACAAGCGTTACCGGACGGATATCCGCGCAAACCAGTTCCTGATGCTCTCTTCCAAGCGACGGGATGGTGGTAGCGGCTATGAAAACGGTCCGCGTCAGGCCCCGCCGCAGACTGCGGGTAACCAGAACCAGCCGGAAAATTACGTGGACGACATTGACGTTCCGGACAGCGATTTTGAGGACGTCCCGTTCTGATCGCTATCGACGAAAAGCCTTCGAACAATGGACGTTTTGTTTTCGCAGAACCATTCCGATTTTATTGCCGTCTTTATGATCGGAGGTACGCATGATCACCTTTGACGCCGTAACACGACAATATTCCGGAATGCTATACCGCCATATCTATCGCATGGTGGGAAACGTGGAAGACGCCCAGGATCTGCTCCAGGAAGTGCTGCTCCTGATTTATCGCAAACTGCACACATACAAAGGTGATGCCAGTCTCAAGAACTGGTTGTACCGAATCGCGTCCAATCGGACCATCGACTTTCTCAGACGAAAGGCAAGACGACCGGAAACCGACATCCCGGAAGATCTGGCGTCGTCAGCCGACCCCCTGACCTTCACCCGCCGAGAGCAAACCCGGTCGCGGCTGGCGGAAGCGCTGGCGACCCTGTCAGAGGAACACCGGCAGATCGTCATCATGAAGGAAATTGACGGATTCACATTCCGGGAAATCGCCGGAATCCTCGACATTCCGGAAAACACCGCAAAGACACGACTCTACACGTCTTTGCGTAAATTGAAAGAACATCTGGAAGAAGAAAGCGGGGAGGTGTCTTCATGAAATGCCTGTCACCCGAACAAATGATGCAATTGGTATATGGGGAAGGGGATGCTGAAACCCTGTCTGCCCTGCAACAGCATGTGTCATCCTGTTCCCACTGCCAGACCGAATATTGGAGCCTCATGGAAGTCCATCAATGGGTTTCCCGCCAGGAACAACTGAAACCGGCACCCGCTCCGATTATTCTGAAACCCGGTCGTACCCTGTATCAACGCCTCCGTGGCGGCCTCGTTGCAGCCGCGTTGCTGATTGCCGTGGTTAGCGGCGCCTTCCGGCTCCATACGGTTTCCGATGAAATGGAACGGCTCCAGGCCCGAAACCATGCACTGGATCAGCAACTCCAGCAGGCGCAATACCGCATGGACCAGTCCCACCGGGACCAGTATATGCTCATGATGGCCCTGAAAGATTATATGGATCAAAACTTAACTGACAGGAGGGTCTCCTATGTTCCGCGTCCGTAACCTGGTTCTGATATTCGTTCTCCTTGCTTCTTATCACGCATCAGCAGCCACCCACGGGGAATACGGGCAGGCGATAGAACGCCAGTTGAGACAGCATCTCAGTGTTCCGGACGGACCGGCAACACAGTTCGTATCCTTTGATTTTCCGGATGGTGGGGTATTTGTGGTTCTCACCACGGATCTGGCCATGGGGAATGCGCGCCGAACACCCTTCGTCAATCAGCAGCAACCAAAGGGCCGTCCGGGGGATGCTGCTATTCTCAATGCCATGAAGCAGGCGCTCCTGGCATGCGCATCGCTCCACCGGAATACGGGCTCCCTTCACCTGGTCATTGTAGATCGGGCGCTGTTCTCCAACCCCTTTGAGGATAGCCGGAGCCCTGTGCTGTACAAGGCATGGGTTTCTTTCACGGACCTTCGTGCATCCGATGCGGATTCGTTAATTCGTGCCGAGGCTCCCAAAACCCGCTAACGCAAACGCAAATACGCCAGCCAGCACCGTTGCCAGCGCAACAACAACACCGCAATAGTACATCAGGGTGGACAACTTGTTTCTCCACCCTTTCATCCTTTCCATTGCCCGTTCTTCCAGCCTGGCCACAGCGTCATCCGTCGTGCCAGCCGCCGCTGCATCCCTGACGAATACCGCATCTTCACCGGACAAGCGCAACAGGCCTGCAAAATCATCACCACTGCCGGGGGACAGTCGGGCCAACTCCAGGTAGCGACGGGTTTCCAGAAAAGACACGCCAGCTTCCAGCATGAACCGGGCACACAACCGAATCAGCCAACGCTTCCAACCCGGTGCCATCATGGATAGAACAACCGTCAGCAAACCCAACGTCACAAATGCGATCACCACCCAGACCCGCCACCACAAGGGCACATCCAGGTTCAGCCAGGTCATCAATCCCCAGGCACCACCAGCGCCAATCCCGGCAACAATTACGGCCCGAAGAAATGAGCCCAGCAATCCCCTGGTATACGCATGCTGCGCATCCTGGATCGTTGCCAGCGTCTCCAGGCTTTCCTCCAGCTTTCCTGCCTGTTCACCCACAATGGAGAGTATCCGTTCCACCGGCATGACGCCCGCTGCTGTCATGGCCTCCCCCAGCGATTGACCCGCTTCCAGTGCGTCCGCCACCCTTCGATACCGGCCGCCCATTCTCCGGTAGCCCGCCGCCAATGGCTGTCCCGACTGAATCCCGTACAGCATCTGGCGATAGCGTTTGCCGTCCATATACCCTCCCTGAAAATGAAAAAGGAGGGGCCATACAGCCCCTCCCAAATTCATCAAGTATGCGCTTGATTAGAAGCGATACAGGACACCAACCTGGATAGCACGCGGTGCCTGACGGGCAAACGGCTTTCCGAAGTCGATCGTGT
>CAZDKZ010000061.1:11196-15000 GCA_964506215.1 uncultured Holophagae bacterium | reverse complement strand
TCGTCCACGGTGATCCACTTCGTGGGCAGCTTCGTGGTTACGGCGCCGTCTGCGATCGTACACCAGTACGCCGTCAGTTTGATCTTGAAATGCGTATACGCATGCCGGATGGTATCAATTTCATTTCCTACGGCAACCGTTACGCCCAGCTCTTCCCGGCATTCCCGCACCAGCGCATCCGTCAATGCTTCCCCATCCTCCAGCTTGCCGCCGGGGAATTCCCACAATCCGCCCAGTAGTCCTTCCGGCGGCCGTTGCTGCACCAGCATGCGGTTGTTTTCATCGCGGATCACCGCCACCACGATCCGGTGTTCGGGAACCGGGCCGGCTTTGGTCTTCACCGGCAGTTCAGCCACCCGATCCTGGTTGAAAGCCACACAACTGTTCCGGAGCGGACATCCTTCACAGTTCGGGTTTTTCGGGGTACAGACCGTGGCGCCCAGTTCCATCATGGCTTCGTTGAAATTACCGGGCTGATCTGACGCGATATGTTGCTGCAGCAAGTTCGTGACGGTTTTTCGTGTGGCGGTCTTTGCAATGTCATCGGCAAGACCGAAATACCGGGCAGTGACCCGGAGTACGTTGCCGTCTACAACGGGCAGGGGATGGCCGTCCGCAATGCTCATGACGGCGGCACAGATGTAGTCACCCACCCCGGGCAGCTTTCGGAATGCTGCGGGGTTATCCGGAATCAGGCCACCATACTCCGACATGACCACGCCGGCGGCCTTGTGCAGGTTCCGGGCCCGGCCATAGTATCCCAGCCCTTCCCACAGTTTCAGCACATCCTGCTGGTCGGCGTCCGCCAGTGACCGGATGTCCGGAAACCGCCCCAGGAACCGGTGGAAATAGCCGATGACAGTGTCCACCCGGGTCTGCTGGAGCATGACTTCGGATATCCACACCCGGTAACGGTTCCGCTCCCTCCGCCAGGGCAGATCCCGCCTGTTGGCTTCAAACCACAACAATAGTGCGTCCGAAAAGCACGTTCTTTTCATGGAGGGACTATAGCACAACGAGAATCAGCTGATATCCGAACGTGCGCCCGAAAACTGCATGGTGAGTTTGCGGAACGCCTGGCCGATCTGCGCATGGGGATGGCGATCGAATACCGGTTGCCGATGGGCCATGGCATGGGCCACCAGCGGGGAGCGGGGGATCTGGACCCCCTGGAAATAGGGTGTCCGGAAATGCTGATCCATGAATTCGATGGCCCGTTCAACCGATTTGTGTTTCCGGTTGACCTGGTTGAAGATCACCTGGATGTCCACGTCGAATTCCTGGAAGTCCTTCACGGCCCGGGCAATGTCCATACTGACCATGGGACCCGGCAGAAACGGCATGATGACAGCGTCACTGACATTCCAGGCATTGACCGTGAACAGGTTGAATGCCGGCGGTGTGTCGATAAGGATGAAGTCATGCTCGGTAAGGGCCGGTTTCAGCTTTTTTTTCAGTTGCATGTAGGAAAACGGCTTGGTGAGGAGCTGATAATCCGTTCCATACAATTCCATGGTAGCGGGGATGTGATACAGGTTGGGCCGGACGAACTGGATGGCTTTCCACCAGGTGGTGCCCTTGATCAGCAGGTCTTTCGCAGAGTAAGTGATCAGTCGGTCCTGGATACCCAGTGTCCGGGTCAACGTGGCCTTGGGGTCCAGGTCCAGAGTCAGGACCTTGTAGCCCATTCGGGATAAGCCGTGTGCAAGGTGAAAGGTTATGGTTGTTTTTCCGGTACCGCCAATCTGGTTGCTGACGGTGATGACCTGTCCGCTCATGTTTCCTCCAGACGATTCTGCGTCCAGCACAACCGCCATTGAATGTCTGCTTATAATGTAGGATCAAGCGTGGCTTTCTGTTAGTAACCCAGGTCACATCCCGGCGGATACCTCTTTTTACCGGATAAATTTCTCCCACTTTACCCGGACAAAATGGAGATCCACCTGGGACCCCATCATCCGGGTGACGTCGGGCTTGGCGAAGGAATGGCGGCTCCATGCAGCCATCAGCAGGTAGCGTCCATCCGGTGTAAAGGCGAAGTTCCGGGCGGAGAGTGCGCCTTTGGGAGATTGAATGGTTTTCCGTTCTCTCAGATCATAGACTTCATACAGGGTGTCTTCCGGTTGCACATACTGGAACCCCATGACATCCGGATCCACCGGATGGAACAACAGGTTCATCCGGTCCAGGAACATGGAAAATGCGTTGACCTTCTTGCGATAAATTTCATCACCGGTATCGGTGGACCAGACCAGTACCGTCCCTTTCCCGTACGATGCGCCCAGCCGTTGTCCGTCGGCCGAAAAGCCCAGGGAGCAGTATTGTTGCATGCGGGTGGTCTTGGACACATAGCTGTACTTCAAGCCCCTTGATGCCAGTTCCCAGAGGGCGATATTGCCTTCTTCGTCTGATGCTGCAACGAAGCGTCCGGTGGGGTCCACGCACACCGTTGTGATTCTGCCTTTTCCCATGGAAATCCGGCCCGCTTCGGAGCCGTCCGCGATGGCGTACAATACCAGCTCATTGCCGCCGTCCGGGGTGATGACGGTGGTGCCGTCCCGGGTAATGGCAAAGGCCTGGTTGGAGTAGAGGGGCTTCTTGTCCCGGACATCTCCGCTGCGGATGATGGATTCGGTTACGGCACCCTCATTGCGGATCTGGATATCCCCGTCAATGGTCTTGGTGGCCAGGGTCCGGGTGCCGGGGATGAAATACATGGTGATGATACCGGTGAGGGCGGGGTCCTCCAGCTGGCCGGTGGTCATGGCACTCCACTGGTTGTCTGATTCGCCGATCATATAAAGAGTCAGGGACCCACAGGGTTTGATTCTGGCGGGGGATTTTCCTTTTACCAGCTTTTTCAAGCGTCCTTTGCCGAAGTCTTCCGGTGCAAAGGCAACGGCAGCCATGGTGCCGTCGGGAGAGACAGCAATAACAGTGGGAATGTCCGGGTTAAAAACGAGACCGGCAAAGGCGGTGAAACTGGAAAAGCAGAAAACGAGAACCAGGAATGCCCCTTTGCGAAACATGAACGCCTCCGGTATTGAATTGGATTGATTATACGACGGTAAATGGTGATCCGTCCGGGTTTTCTGAAAATTTCGTTTTGTTTCGTATTTTTTCGGTATAATGGTGGTGCAGATCGGGAGGTGAAACATGGAATTGACCCGACGACAACAGCAGTTGATGGACTGTGTCCGGAAATTGATGGCCGAAACCGGGGTGTTCCCCACCTTGCGGGAAATCGCCGTCTGCATGGGGATCCAGTCGGTGTCCACGGTTCACGCGCATCTGAAGAATCTCCGGGAAAAAGGAGTGGATCTGCTGGCGGTGGATGCGGTATTGCCCGGGGAACAGGCCGCCATTTCCCTGCCCCTGTTTGGCTGGGTGGTGGCGGGAACGCCGGCCGATGTCTGTGAGTTCCAGGAAAATATCGAGGTGCCCACTACCCTGGTGCCCAACCCGTCCCGCACCTATGCCCTGCGGATTACCGGGGATTCCATGATCGAAGAACATATCTGCGAAGGGGATATTGTCATCGTCGAAAAGCGGAATACTGCCCGGAATGGGGATATTGTTATTGCGTTGGTACGGGGTAGTGAAACCACGGTGAAACGGTTCCGGGAGGAAAACGGTATGGCGGTGTTGATTCCGGCCAACCGGGAGATGGAACCGGTGCGGGTGCGGATGGCGGAAATAGAGATACAGGGCGTTGTCGTTGGCATCCTCCGCAAGTATTAAAGGCGCTGGTTCTTTTTGTCCGGGCACTGCGTTGGATGATAACGAGACTTACTCACGTACGTT
>CAZDKZ010000061.1:4227-11096 GCA_964506215.1 uncultured Holophagae bacterium | reverse complement strand
TGGTCCGGGCGGTGTCAGGTTGGAAATCTGCGGGAAAGTCGAAATGAATGTTTTGTTCAATGATCTTCGTTTTGTCTCTGGTTCTTCCAACTCAGACTCAAACTTAAACTCAACCTCAACTCGAGGTCCGGAGGACCGAAGTGTTGTCCGGAATTGATTCTCTGTATGCGCATGTGGATATGGATGCGTTTTTCGTGTCGGCGGAGTTGACCCGGAATCCCCACCTGAAGGGGAAGCCGGTGGTGGTGGGCGGCGGCCGGGGCGAACGCCTGGGTGTGGTGGCGGCGGCATCCTACGAGGTCCGTGCCCATGGTATCCGGTCGGGTACATCCATCATGGAAGCAAAAAAACGGTGCAGCCGGTTAATCATTATTCCCCCGGACCACCTGTTTTATGAAGCCATGTCCCGGCGGATCATGGGGATCCTGCGGGAGGTTTCTCCCGATGTCCAGGTATTGTCCGTGGATGAGGCGTTGGTGGACCTCCGGGGTGTGTTACGCCTGTGGGGCTCCCCCATGGCGGCAGCGGCCCGGATCAAGGATCGGATCCGTCGGGAGGCCGGGGTTCCCTGCACGGTCGGCGTGTCCCGGTTTCCGCTGATTGCCAAGCTGGCCTCCAAGCTGGGAAAACGGGATGGTATCTGCCTGATATTGCCGGGGCAGGAAACGGCGTTCCTCCTGGACCATCCATTGTCCATGCTGCCCGGTGTAGGCCGCATGACCAGTGCCTACATGGGCTACCTGGCGGTGGATACGGTGGGAGACCTGGTGCAACGGGACCCGGTTTTCTGGGAACGGCTCATGTTGACCCGGCCGGTGGAAAATCCGTATCCCAAGTCGATTTCATCGGAACAGACGCTGGACAAGGACCTGGAAGACCGGGACCTGGTGAAAGCCATTCTCCGGGGACTGGCCCGGAAAATTGCCACCCGGATGCGGGGGTATGGGCTCAAGGCCGGCGGTATTTCCGTTCGGATCCGTTATTATGATTTCCAGTCCAACGAACAGCACCGTACCCGGCAGGAATTGCGGTATGACCGGGACGTGATCCGGCAGGCCATGGCCCTCTTTGACGGGGCGGATATCCTGGATGCGCCCATTCGCCTGGCTGGTGTCCGGTTGTTCAACCTGGCGCCCGATGACGGGGGATTGCCGGTGCCCTGCGTCCGGGAGGACCGGGACATGGCGTCCATTTACCGGGTGGTGGACCGGGTCCGCAAAAAATATGGTCGAAATTCACTGCTCCAGGGGAATTGACGGGCCTTTTCTGTCGGTTGATGTCCCGGCCCGTTTCCGGATTCTGTATTCTGCTTATTTTGCCCTTCTGGTACAATGGTTCCAGCAGTTTTGGAACCAGAAAGGTTGTCCAAATATATGACGCAACTGACCATCAGACAGGAGAACATACTGACCGCGGTGATTGAGCAGCATATTGCTTCCCACACCCCGGTCAGTTCCGGCGTGCTGGCGGCATCTTACCGTGAGAACGGCCGTCCACTGTCCTCTGCCAGTATCCGCAATACCCTGCACCTGCTGGAAGAGGCGGGATACCTGGAAAAACCCCATCTGTCTTCCGGCCGGGTGCCGACCCGGAAGGGATATCGTTGCTATGTCAACCGCCTGATCGCCACGTACAACGGACTGCGCTCTCCCGACCATACCAGTGAGAGCCTGGGCCGGTTAGCGGCCGATTCCGGTGACACCCGTACCCTGCTGGTCCGGTACCTGGACTTCCTGCGGGAGGAAACCGGGTGTGCGTCATTTCTGCTGTTACCGGACACCGTCAACCTGCAACTGAACCGGATCGAATTTGTCCGGCTGGCGGACCGCCGGATCCTGGCTGTCCTGTTGAGCCGGAGCGGGTTGTACCGGCAATCGCTGATTGAGCTGGACCGTCCGGTCAGTTACGAGGAGCTGACAACCGTCTCCAACTATCTGAACCGGAACTGTCACGGCAAAACCCTGTTCCAGATACGGGGGGAGTTGATCCGATCCATGCGGGACAGGGTGGAGCAGATGGACGAGACCATGCGCCGGATCCTGGATGCGGCGTACCGATTCCTGGCCAGCATGGCATCCACCGAAGAAGACCTGGTCGTTCGGGGCATTTCCAGCCTGCTGAACGAGGAGGAGTGGAAAGATGTGCAGCACCTGCAGAAACTGGTTTCCGGTGTGGAAGAAAAGCACCGGATGATGGAACTGGTTTCCGCATGTCTGGATCAGGATGTGTCCGTGACACTGGAAGGTGAATCGGCCAGCAGTTTTTCCATGGTGGTTTCCCCGTACGGTATCGGCCACGGGGTCAAGGGTGCTTTTGGCATCCTGGGCCCGATCCGGCTGGATTATCGTCGGGCCATGTCCACCATGAAACTATTGACTGAAAACCTGATGGGTACCATAATCAAACGAAGCATGCAGCAATCAGAAAATACCTGAGCGCAGGTAAGCGAATAAGAAGGAGTCGCGTTCATGGCAGACGAAAAACACCGCGATCCGGAAACTGTTCCTGAAGCCGCGTCAATGAAGGAGCAGGAAACAGATTCCAGTGCGCCCGATTATCTGGAGGAGCCCGGTCCCCGGCTGGATTCGGACGCGGAGGAGGAAACGCAGGAACCGGAGGAGGAATCCTACTCTTCCGTTGACTTTGGCGGAGATTCCGCAGATGAACGCCTGGGGAGATGCAAGGCCCGGGTCCGGCAACTGGAAGCGGAAATTCAGAGTTTGAAAGAAACGCTTCTGCGCAAGATGGCGGAATTTGAAAACCTGAAAAAGCGGACATCTCGGGAAAAGGACGAGGCCGTCCGGTACGGGACTGCCAGTATCCTGACCAGTATGCTGGAAGTGCTGGACAACTTTGACCGTGCCCTGGCGGTGGAACCGGATTCCGCGGACACCCATTCCTTTTACGAAGGCATGAAACTGATTGCCCGTCACCTGCAGGAAATATTACGGGCGCAGGGGTTGTCCGAGGTGGATCCCGCGGGCGAGCCGTTTGACCCGTTCTTCCATGAAGCCATGATGCGGCGGGAAACCGATGAAGTCCCCGATAATACGGTTCTGGAAGTTTTCCAGAAGGGATACAAATTGAAAGACAGGCTGTTGCGTCCGGCCCGGGTGATGGTGGCCACGCGTCCCGTCCCGGCTGATGCGGCTGACGCAACCCCCGCTGAACAGACCGATGAACCGGCACCGGAAGCGAAAGAGGAGGGTGACGAATGAGTTATATTCTGGGAATTGACCTGGGCACCACCAACAGCTGTGTTGCCATTTTTGAAAACCAGTCGCCCGTTATCGTGCCCAACAAGGAGGGGAGTCGGATTACCCCGTCGGTGATCGGTTTTACGGATAAGAAAGAAGTATTGGTGGGACATATTGCCCGTCGCCAGGCCATTACCAATCCCCAGAACACGGTGTTCGGGATCAAGCGCCTGATGGGCCGGAAGTTTGATTCGGAAGAAGTGAAGACCATGATCCGTACCCTCCCGTACGGGGTGGTGGAAGCCGAGAATGGGGATGCCTGGGTGGACATCATGGATAGCCAGTATTCTCCCCAGGAATTGTCCGCCATTATCCTCCGGGAACTTCGGGAAAACGCGGAACAGTATACGGGCACCGAGATTACCGAAGCCATTATTACGGTTCCCGCTTACTTCAACGATGCACAGCGCCAGGCGACCAAGGACGCCGGCACCATTGCCGGGCTGGAAGTTTTGAGAATTGTCAACGAGCCGACGGCTGCTTCCCTGGCCTATGACATGGGCAACCTGCGGGGCAAGGTGGCGGTGTATGACCTCGGGGGCGGTACCTTTGATATCTCCATCCTCAATATTGAAGAAGGTGTTTTCGAGGTACTGGCCACCAGCGGGGATACCTTCCTGGGCGGAGACGACTTTGACCGCCGGATCATTGAATGGATCGTGGACCGGTTCATGAAGGAAAACAGCATTGATCTGACCGAAGATAAAATGGCGCTGCAGCGGTTGAAAGAAGCTGCGGAAAAGGCCAAGTGTGAACTTTCATCGGTCATGGAAACCGAAATCAACCTGCCGTTTATCGCGGCGGATGCCTCCGGCCCCAAGCATTTCATCGGGACACTGACCCGGGTGGAATTCAACGGACTGATTGAAGACCTGGTGGAACGGTCCCTGCCGCCCTGCGATGACGCCATCAAAATGGCCGGCCTGAACAAGGAAGACATCGACCACATCCTGCTGGTGGGCGGCCAGAGTCGTACCCCCATGGTGGTGGACCGGGTGACCGAGTTCTTCGGCAAGGAACCCCGCCGGGATGTGAACCCCGATGAAGTTGTGGGGATCGGTGCCGTGATGCAGGGCAGCATTCTCAGTGGTGAAGTGAAGGACATCGTCCTGCTGGATATTACCCCCCTGTCATTGGGGCTGGAAACCAAGGGCGGACTGTTCGTGAAACTGATTGAGCGGAACAGCACCATCCCGACCAAGGCCAGCCAGATTTTCACCACGGTGGCCGACAACCAGAAGAAGGTGGAAGTGCACATCCTGCAGGGTGAAAGTGAATTGAGTACCAACAACTTTTCACTGGCCCGTTTCGAACTGGTGGATATTCCACCCGCACCCAAGGGGGTGCCCCGGATTGAAGTGCTGTTCGAGATTGACTCCAACGGGATTGTCAATGTCAGTGCCCTGGACCAGGACAGCGGCCGTTCCCAGTCCATCAAGATTCGTCCCACAAGCGGCTTGACGGAAAAAGAAATTCAGGGCATTATCACCCGGGCCGATGATCAGCGGGAACAGGAACTGAAGATCAAGGCACTGGTGATGGGCCGGAACAACCTGGAAGGCCTGCTGAGCACCACCGAAAAGTCGTTTTCGGAGCACGGCCGGAAGCTGAAACCCGATTTTGCGGAAGAAGTTCGGGAATCGCTGGCCAAGGCACGTGAAGTGATGGAACAGAATGAAATTGAGCCGATTAAAGAGGCGTACGATAAACTGACCAGATTGAGTCGAAAGCTGGGTGAGTTTCTGCTGTATGGCATGAACATGTCGGAAGAATAGTTCCCGAACCCCGCCCCCTATCGTTTTGCGTCGACCAGATGGAGTGATGGATGAAGCAGGATTATTATGAAGTGCTGGGTGTCGACCGAAGCGCGTCCCCGCAGGAGATCAAGTCTGCATATCGGAAACTGGCGGTCCAGTATCATCCGGACCGGAACCCCGATGATCCCGTGGCGGAAGAAAAATTCAAGGAACTGGCCGAGGCGTATGCCGTTCTCAGTGATCCCGAGAAGAAGTCCCGGTATGACCAGTTCGGTCACAGCGGACTGTCCCAGGGGGATATGGACTTTGACGTCAACGACATTTTTTCCAGCTTTACAGACATTTTTGATGCATTCTTCGGCGGCGGTGGCCGCAGTCGGGGACGTGTCCGGGCCAGGGGGAATGATCTCCAGTATGCACTGGACATTACCTTTGATGAGGCGTTTGCGGGATGTGAACAGACGGTCCGGATCAAGCGCAAGGAACAATGTGGCACCTGCAATGGTTCCGGCGCGGCGCCGGGTACCGGGAGACGTCCGTGTCCCTCCTGCCAGGGCAGGGGATCGGTCTATTACCGGCAGGGGTTCTTCACCATGTCCCGTCCCTGCAATGCATGCGGCGGGGAAGGAGAAATCCTGGAACAGCCCTGCCCGGATTGCACGGGCCATGGGCGTGTGCCCGGTGAACATGAAGTCACCGTCCGTATTCCGGCCGGTGTAGACGACGGCGATACCCTGCGGGTGGGTGGCGGCGGTGAGGCCGGTGTCAATGGTGGCCCGTACGGGGATTTGTACATCGTGGTTCGCGTGGAAGAACACCCGGTATTTACCCGGGAAGGCCGGGATGTGCGGATTGAACTTCCCATTTCATTTTCCGCGGCGGCCCTGGGACTCAAAGTGGATGTGCCGGCACCGGGTGGTACCCGTTCCCTGACCATTCCGGCCGGTGTCCAATCGGGTACCGTGATCGAAATGAAGGGGGAGGGTTTTCCAGAAATCAACGGCAGTCGCACTGGTGCACTGCTGGTGGATATCCAGGTGCAGACGCCGAAGAAACTCACGGCTGAACAACGGGAACTGTTTGAGCAGCTTCGGGACATTGAAGATGAAACCCCCTCCCTGTGGGATCGATTCAAGGACGTGTTTGCCGGTAAACCATCATGAAGAAGGAAGAACGTCGGCTGTTTTCCCATCGGTTCAAAGAGGAATCCATTTTTGTTCACACCACCGATGCGGAACTGAATCCCTGGGACCGGACCCGGATTGTGACGGTGCTGGTCAACGAAACCGGTATTGATTATCAGCTGGCTGACAAAATCAGTGAAGAAATCCAGACCATTATTTTTTCGTCCAATCTGAAAGTGGTGACATCCGAACTGGTTCGGGAACTGGTGAACGCCAAGCTGGTGGAACACCGCTTTGAACAGGCCCGTGAACGGAACCGCCGGCTGGGATTGTCCCTGTATGATGTGGGCAACCTGCTTCGCTATCCCACACCGTTGAAACCGGAACAGCCGGGTACGCCGGCCGGGGCCGGGTCCGTCATGGCGGACACCATGAAGCGTCAGTTCGCGTTGTCCGAGATCTTTCCCCCGCCGTTGCACCGGCTGCACCTGGAGGGACGATTCCACATTCATGGTTTAACCGCACCGGACCGTCCGCTGATGGCATGGCTGAACGCCATTGATCTCCTGGACTTCCAGTATGCCGGATGTGGAGCCATTCTGTCCAGGCCGGACACCCCGGACCGCCTGCTGCAAAACCTGCTGAAGATGGACACGCTGGTTCGGGGTATGGTCCATGAACGGGTCACCTGGTTTAACCTGGAAGATGCGTTTCGTTCGGTTGGAACGGAG
>CAZDKZ010000061.1:0-4127 GCA_964506215.1 uncultured Holophagae bacterium | reverse complement strand
TGAACCTGCCGGGTCTGGGAATCCGATCGGTGGTGGAAGATGAGCCGCTGGAAAACCAGTTGAACCAGTTGCTGGACAAGACGGTCAGTGTGATCGGCAAACGTCGGGTATACCTGGAAAAGCTGGCGGCGGTGAAACCGGACGGTCCGTTGGACCTGCTGGTCCGGTTTGGTTTTCGCCCGTCGGAATGTCCGTCGGTCATCGGCGTATGCGGGTTGAATGAATTGATCCGTGTCCGGATGGATGGGGACGTTGACGACACTGTGAAACGTCAGGATGCGGGATTCCAGTTCCTGAAAACACTGAAAGACCGGTTGACCAGGTTGTCGGAAAAGCGGAACCTCCGGTTACTGCTGGGAACCGCCAACCAGATGGAGGCAGCCTACCGGTTTGCGCGGCTGGATTTGAAGTTTCAGCCCTACTATGCGGCCCGGATATTGAACGGGGATATCAGTGAAGCGGCGGTGTACTATTCCCGGGACGCCACGATTCCCTGTGACAAGCCGGTCGAACCGGCTGTGAAACTGCTATTGGAAGGGCGGTTCCAGGAGCTGTTCGATCTGCCATTCCCCATCCTGGTCAAGCACCGGGACCCGTCTTCAGCGGATCAAATTTTCTTGACAGAACCTTTACGTCATTTGCTTTTGACAGTGGATTTTTCGCTCTGCTATAATTGCCACACAATGGATTCAGGCGTATATCAGACTTGCCCCAATTGTCACAGTACGACAGTAGCTGTATTTCGTTCAACTACTGATGGTTACCATTCCGAATCCGCGCTTTCCAGGGCGGTTCGGCTTGCACAGGCGAGGCATTTTTATTATTGAGCGGTAATTCTCGATTCAAAGGAGGTCGTTGGATGAGAAACCGGATGTTACTGGCACTGTTTGCCATCTTGTTTGCCGGCGTGACCGTGTTTGCACAGGGTCTGACCAAGGCAACGGTAAACGGTACAATCGTTGACGAAGCGGGCACCCCATTGCCCGGCGTGACCGTGGTCCTGACAAACCTGGACCAGGGTACCAAGCGTACAGTGGTTACCGATGCAAATGGTAAGTATCGGGCACCGCTGCTGCCCCTGGGTACGTATCGGATGGAAGCCAGCCTGGCTGGATTTGCCACCTATACGTCTCAGAGCATTACATTGAAACTGGGTGATGTGTTTCCGATCAACATTACCCTGAACCTGGAATCCATGGAAGAGACCATCGTGGTGACAGCGGAATCCCCGCTGATCGAAAGCCAGAAGGTTGATGTCATGTCTTCCATCGGTGAAAACTACATCGAAAACCTGCCGGTTCTCGGTCGTGACTTCAAGGACTTCGTTCTGCTGACGCCCGGCGTGACCGAAGCAGACGGATCCCGTGTGGCCGGTGAAGGTACATACGGCATCATGAACAACCTGCAGATTGATGGTGCGTCTTACAACTCCACGTTCTTCGGTGAACAGCGGGGTTCCACGCGTATTCCGTTCACCTTCTCCCAGGAAACCATCAAGGAATTCAACGTGATTTCCAACGGCTATTCCGCCCAGTATGGGGATGCCGCCGGTATGGTGATCAACGCGGTGACCAAGTCCGGTTCCAACGAATTCCATGGCGGGGCCCACTGGTTCATGACCAACGAAGGCATGAAGGCAGACCGGAAACCCAATGATTACATTACCGAGCCCCAGCCCTTTGATAACTTTGACCGTGACCAGTTCGGGTTTACCCTGTCCGGTCCCATTATCAAGGATAAGCTGTGGTTCTTCTTCGCCTATGATGCCCAGCGCGAAGAAAGCCAGCTGTATAACGAATTTGATCGTTGGGCAGATGACTATGATGCTTTCGCGGCAGCCTATCCGGAAATCATCGCAGCCAACGAAGGCTACTGGCCGACCACCGAAGACAACGATGTATACTTCCTGAAATTGGACTGGCAGATCAACGAAGTACACCGTGCGTCACTGCGTATCAACCGCCAGGAATTTGAAGCGGTCAACGGTACCAGCTCCTACCTGACCACCGGTGTCACCGGTAACGGGCTGGAAGAAGATGATTCGACTTCCATCGTGGCGGAAGTAACGTCGATTCTCAGCGACAACCTGTTCAACGAATTCCGTTTCCAGTGGTCCAAGGAAGAACGTCCCCGGACCGCAAACTTCACTGGCCATCCCGAGGTGGAAGTCCGGTATTATGATGCGGTATTCGGCCAGAACCAGTATCTGCCCAATTGGCTGAACGAAGAAATGCTCGAAATCATCGATGATATCACCTGGATCAATGGTGATCATACGATTAAGGCCGGTTTCCGTCTGGCCCAGTATGAATATGATGATAACTTCTTCCGGTATGGCGGTGGTGCATTCCAGTTCTACGGCTTTGATGAGCTGATGGATTTCCTGGAAAACGGTTCGGAAGCCGACCTGTACTATCGCACCACTTATTATCAGGCGTTCTCGCCGATTGGTGGTACGGTTGTATACGATGCTACGGAAATGTCCTTCTACCTGGAAGACAGCTGGCAGTTCAATCCGAAATTGATGCTGTATGCCGGTGTCCGGTACCAGAGTTCCAGCTATGATGACATCATCAACCCCAACCCGGAACTGGCGGCCATGGGCCTCCAGGATCTCCCGGAACAGGGTGACTTCGATCCACGTATCGCGTTGACCTATGACGTGACCGGCGAAGGTACCGACCTGATCCGTTTCGGTGCCGGTATGTTCCACCATCGCACCGCGTCCTTGCTGGTGGCCAATGCCATGCTGACCAACGGTATTAATGTCATCCGTATCGGATTCAACCCCGGTGATGACCTGTTCCCGGAAGATCTGTATGACCGGATCAATCCCAATGAACTGGACCCGGAAAACCCGTATCCGCCGGATGTGTTTGTATTTGAACCGGATTTCCAGAATCCGTACGTGTTCCGGACCAGCCTGTCTTATGAAAAGAAGCTGAACGAAAACTGGCTGGCCGCCGTTGATCTGAAGTATACCCGCGGGTATCACTTCCAGATCAAGCGGGACATCAACCTGGGCATCATTGATGAAAATGAAGACGGCGTCCAGGATACCGACGAATACGGTCGTCCGTTGTGGGATTCCTGGGACCGTCCCAATGACAATTTCGGCAAAATGATGGCGTTTAACGATGACGGCGCGTCCAAGTCTTCTTCGGTGACCTTCCGTCTGCAGAAGAAGTTTGCCAACCGCTGGTCCATGTTCGCATCCTATACCTTCAACAGCGCCTATGACACCATGACCAACGAACGGTCGGTGTCTTCGTCCAGCGTTTATCTGACCAACCCGGCTGATCCGATGGCCGACTGGGGACGTTCCGACTATTACAACAAGTCACAGTTCAAGATTTCCTGGACCGTGCTGTTGCCGTGGGACATCAAGTTCTCCGGTTATCATCGGTTCTATTCCGGCCGTCCGTACAGCGCCTATTCCGGTGACGATGACAATGGCGATTATTATTACAACGACTATGCAGTCGTTGATGGTGAACTGGCAACGCGGAACATGTTCCGTCAGCCCAGCTTCGACCAGACTGATATCCGCTTCTCCAAGACGTTCGAATTCATGGATCGCCATTCCATTGAAGTACTGGTGGAATGCTTCAACGTGTTGAACAGTGCCAACCGGTACACGACCAACACCGATTACAGCAGAAGCTATTTCGGCACCCTGAACAACTCCACGTATAATACGCGGCAGTTCCAGATTGGTGTCAAATACCGCTTCTAACCGAACGGTAGAGTGTTAACCTCAGGGGCGCCGAAACCGGCGCCCCTTTCTTGTCGGCTAGTCTTTTCCGTTCTGCCGGCGTTCCATTGCTCCTCAAAATGCTCACGTACGATATATGTACGCTGCGCTTTTTCGTCACAATGCGCCTTGGCAGAACGAAAAATACCGCGCCGTTCGTACGCACACAGAGAAAGTTTGAGGTTGAGTTTGAGTTTCAGTTTTCTTTTGAATAAGATGCAGGATCTGTCTCTTACTCAACCTCAGACTCAACCTCGTACTCAACCTCAACCTCAGACTTAGACTTGGTTCTTCTGTTTCTTCTTCAGGAAATGCGGGGAGTCGCCCCATTCGTTGTAGCCCACTTCTTCGCCGATGCTGTCAATCCGTTTGT